>CACZOH010000178.1 GCA_902782785.1 uncultured Ruminococcus sp.
CAGCCACGTGCCGTTTTTAATGACTTCAATATCGTTCTCTGATATAGCCCTGCAGTAGTCATAACCGCCTATGAAATATTCCTTACCGTTGTAATAAAACGTTTCGCCGATACAGCAAATCGGATCTTGTAAGGCTTTTTCAAAATTCTCAAAGTAAAATCCGACTTTGCGAAGTTCTTTCATCATTTCGTATGTGATACTCATATTTTTCCTTAATTGCGGCGTCAGACGCGCGCGTCGGCGGCCCCACCCACTGCCCGACGCGCTTATTTTATTTATCATCAATTTTATATGACGATATAAGCGTATATTTGTTTTCGTTTTTGAACGTGGAAACGTATAGAATATCGTCAAATAAGTACAGCGAGCTTTCAAAAGCCGCTTTTCCGTACAGCTTTACCTCATCCGTAATATTATAATTGCAAAGTGAAACGCATAGCGCGGTGTTCTTTTTTACATTTAAAAGGTACGCACTGCCGTTATGTACGCAGAAGTGATTTGTTCCGCCCGTGTTTATATCGAGCTTTATCTCTCCGCTTTCAATATCGACAATACAGAAATGCCCTCCCATCCCGTCGGTGCCGAAAATCAGGTCGTTTCCGTATTTTTGTATTCCGGTATACAGATAACCTCTGACAGCGATATTCCAAAGCGTTTTATCATTCTTTTTACTGGTATAATTTGACGCCTCGTTATATAAAACGGTATATTCTCCGAATTCATACGCGGATTTGTGTCTTTCGGGTTCTATGCTGCAAACGTGATTTACTATGCTTTTTGTTTTCAGGTCAACGCATATACCGTCCCCGACGGCTATCTTATCATTATCAACAACCCACTTTGACGGAATATTAAGAGATTTCGGATTTGCAAAAAATACGTTTTTATTCTTTATCCCGCCGTTTTCAAGCTCAAGAAGCGTCAGTTCATCGTAACCGTTTTGGTACAGGAAAAACAGAGAGTTATCATACAAAACGAATTTACCCTTAAGCAAACCCACCCATATATTTTTGTTTTTCAGTTCTTCCGATTTTATAAATTCCATGATAATCTCAAATATGCGGCTTTAGACGCGCGCGTCGGCGGCCCCACCCACCTCCCGACGCCCCGCCCCCTCAATCTCTTCGGAGATTGTGGGAGGGGTAAGAGGGGTTTGGGGAGTTTTGAGGGGTCCGGGGTTCCCCGAAAACGAGCTCGTCGAGTTTTTGGGGGTTCACGGGGTGGGCGCTTCCCCAAACGATCCGCCGCGAAGCGGCACCGGTTTTATTCTTTATGTTTTATTCATTAAGCGGGCGAGCAATGCTCGCCCCTACGGTCAATATTTTTCTATCTCCACTCTCTCAACGTCAAAATCTATCTCCTCGCCCAAAAACACGTTCGCGGTCTTATTGAAGCTCGCGGGCGTGTCGGAGACACAGCAGTGGACGGCTCCGCTGCCATCGTTATCGGGGAACGCGGCGGCTATCTCGCGCGCGGCGGCGGCGCCGGAATCGACAAAGTTTATGTGCGGCGCGGCTTTTTTTAACATTTTTATCAAAATGGGAAAATGCGTGCAGCCGAGTATTACCGTATCGGCGTCCGCGTCGATGATCGGCTGCAGGTATCTTTTGACGGACAGGTACGCTATCTCGTCGTCCGCAAAGCCGTATTCCACAACGGGAACAAGCAAGGGACATGCGACGGACGTCACGGTAAGCGAGCCGTTTATCAGCTTCAGCTCGTGCTCAAAAACGCCCGAGCTTATAGTCGCGCCCGTTCCCATAACGCCTATTTTTCCGTTTTTCGTGCTTGCCGCCGCCTCGCGCGACGCGGCGGAAACAACGCCGTAAACGGGCACGGGAAGCGAGATTTTAAGCGCATTTAACGCGACGGTCGAGACCGTGCCGCACGCTATGAGTATCGCGCGGACGTTACGGCTCAAAAGAAACCTCGCGTCCTGCGCGGCGTATTTCATTATAGTCTCGGGCGAGCGGGTGCCGTACGGCGTTCTTCCCGTGTCGCCGAAATACACGAGATCGGCGTCCGGCAGAATGCGGTGCAGCTCCTTAAGAGCGCAGAGCCCGCCCAGACCGCTGTCAAAGATCCCTATCGGCATTATTTATTTTCCTTTGCGTATTTCAAAAGCTCCTCAACGACCTCAGCGTAAGTAAAGCCGTGATCCTGCATAAGCGACGGATACATGGATATGGACGTGAAGCCGGGAAGCGTGTTTATCTCGTTGAAATATACCTCTCCGTCTCTCACGAAGAAGTCGACGCGCGACAAGCCCTTACAGCAAAGGGCGCGGTAAATCTTGAGCGCGTATGAACGCACCTTTTCCGCTGTCTCGTCGGGAAGGTCCGCGGGTATGAAATACGTCGCCGTGTCGTTTATGTATTTTGTATTGTAATCGTAAAACTCGCTGTTCGGGCAGATCTCGCCGGGGCGCGATGCGAAAGGCTCGTCGTTGCCCATGACAGCGACCTCAATTTCCCTGCCCTTTATGTATTCCTCGACAAGCACCTTGTCGTCGAATCTTCTCGCCTCGTTGACCGCGTTCAAAAGCTCCTCTCTGCTCTTGACCTTCGACGCGCCGACGGACGATCCGGCGTTCGCCGGCTTTACGAACACGGGGTAAGTCAGCTTCGCCTCGACCTTGTCGATTATATCCTCGTTTTCATTCCCTCTGTGTATCAGCACAAAGTCCGCCATCGGTATATGTCTGTGGCTTATTATCAGCTTAGTCACGTATTTATCCATACAGATCGCCGACGCGGCGGTCCCGGGGCCGACGTAGTCGAAGCCGCACATATCAAGCAGGCCCTGCAGTCTTCCGTCCTCGCAGTAGCTGCCGTGAACGACCGGGAAAACAGGTATGCTTTTATCGAATATAACGCCCGTGTCGTCCTCTCTTATGCCCGTCTGCATGATCAGGCTGACGGAATGCAGATTTGCGGTATCGCCGCACCAGCCGCCGCTCTTTATCATCTCGTCGTCGCCGTAATAGCTGTACCAGACGCCTTCCTTTGTCATTCCTATCTTTATAACGTCAAATTTTTCTCTGTCAAGCGCCTTTGACACGTTATAAACGGACAACAGCGACACCTCGTACTCCGCGGACCTGCCGCCGAATATCAATATGATCTTTTTCTTCATTCTAACCTCTTATGATACAGACTCTGTCGTTGTTTGACAGGTCTTTTTTTATTACGCACTTACCGTCTGTCAGCTTTCTCAAAGCGTCGGCTTCGTCATATCCTATCTCAAATATTATATGCGTTTTGTCTTTAAAATGATTTTTTGATTTTTTGATTATCTCACGGTAAAAATCAAGCCCGTCCTCTCCGCCGTAAAGCGCCTCGGAAGGCTCCTTTTTAACGTTTTCCGGCAGGGTCATCATATTCTTTGCGTTTACGTACGGAGGATTGCACAGTATCGCGTCGAGCGGCGGCAGTCCGTCCCAGCTTGAAAAAACGTCGAATTTTCTTGTTTCGGCTCTGCCCTCCAGACCGTATTTTTTCAGATTTTTTTCGGTGCATTCAAGCGCCTTGTCCGATATGTCAAGGCATAGTGCGAAAACGTCCTCTCTGTGCTTCAGCACCGCCGCGGCGATACAGCCCGTACCGCAGCATAGGTCAGCGAAATATGCGTTTTCCGGCAGCGTTTTTATGGCCTCCTCCGCCAAAACCTCTGTATCGAAGCGCGGTATCAGCACGCCCGGCGCGCAGTCTATGTAAAGATCGTAAAACGGAGCGTAGCCGAAAACGTACTGTATCGGCTCGCCCGTCCTTATCCGCTCCGAATACTCCGCATGCTTTGAAAGCAGATCGTCCGGGACTTCCCTTTTATCGAATAAGAGCTCCTCCGGATTTTTATCCAAAAGGTACTGACAGTAAGCGCGGGCGCCGTCTCCGAGAACGGATTTTATCTCACCGTACAAATATTCGTACGTCATTTGTTTTTACGTCTGTATCTTACCTGCTCCGCACGCGTCATCCTCTTCATGACGGCTCTGTCGTGCGGCGCGTTTTCCCTCTGTTCTCTGTGCCTGATCGCAAGCGCGGTCTTCACGCAGGCGGCGGGAGCGTCCGCCGTGTCTTTCGCCTTTGTTTCCCACTTGAACTGCTGTGACGGCTCGTAACCCGGGAATTCCTTCGGTATCGCGGATTTGAGCGCGGCTATCGCGCACTCCATCTGCTTTTCATCCGGCTCCTTCGTCGTTATTCGCTGTACCCAGAGTCCCGGCGCTGATATCGCTTTTATAAACCAGTTGTCGTGGCTTCCGGCAAATCTGATTATCTCATACCCGAGACCCGCCGTGATCGGCAGAAGCGCGATTTTCGTCAGCGAGCGGATAACGGCAGGCCACTGCGACGGTATGAAACAGCCTATAAGTATGCCCAGAAGTATCATAAAGAACATAAACGACGTTCCGCATCTCGGGTGGAAGCGTTTGAATTTCGCCACGTTTTCGGGCGTCAGATCCATTCCCGCCTCATAGCAGAAAACGGCTTTATGCTCCGCGCCGTGATATTCAAATACGCGGCGTATATCCTTCATAAGCGAGATGAGGGACAGATACAAAAGGAAAATAACCACCTTCATCAATCCCTCTATCAGAGAAAACAGTATCCTGTGATCCGACAAAACGAATTTTCCGCCGCTGATAAAGCTGAAAAGCGCGGAAAGTCCTTTGCCGGACGCGCTCGGCAAAAATATGAAAAGCGCGGCGGCAAGCCCGAGGCCGAGGATAAGTCCTACCGCCATAACGACGGTCGTGATCTTTAAATGCAGCTTTTCGGAAAGCCATTTTTCAAATTTTGACGGCTCCTCCTCCTCAAGTCCGAGAGCCGCGGTCGATGCGTCCATCGTGGTATATGACATTTTCATCATCTCGACGAAATTGACGACGCCGCGTATAATGGGCAGATCGAGCGCTTTATGCTTCTGCCTTGCGGATATGAATTGTTTCTTTGTAACCTTTATCGAGCCGTCGGGCATACGCGAGGCGATAGCCATGTTCTCCCCGCTTTTCATCATGACGCCCTCTATGACGGCCTGACCGCCGACCTTTCCCAGACGGCAGTTCATTTCTTTTTTCTGTTTTTTACTCATGTTACGGTCCTTTTATATTATTTCGGCTGTTCCCTCCGCGCGTACGTGAAGCACGGAGCAGGAGTTTTCTTTGAAAATTCTTTCCATGTATTTTTTATACTCCGCCGTGAGCTGTGACGGAACGAACGCCTGTATCGTACCCGCAAAGCCGCCGCCGTGCACTCTGTACGCCGCTTTTTTGCCCATAAGAAAGCCCTCCGTCATACATAAGGCGAGAGACAAGCCCTGCTCGGACGGATTTTTTGTCGTATATACGTTCTGCAAGTACTTGTAGCTTGAATCGCCGGACTGCTTTGCAAGCGACAAAAACGCGTCGATATCGGACGATAAAAGCGCGTCGCGCTGTTTTTTCACACGCTCGTTTTCCCGTATGAAATGGACTGCGCGCAAAGCCGCCCTGTCTCCGAGTTTTTCTCTTATCTCCGGCAGTTTTTCGATTATATCATCCTCCGTAAGTCCGCGCAGGACGGGGCGTCCGAACAGCGCCGCGACGGATTTCATTTCCGACGGGACGGACGCGTAATCCTCGTTAAGATCCGCGTGGTTGCCGCCGGTGTTGACGATACAGAGATCGTAGCCCGCCGCCGTAAGATCGAACGGGACCGGCGTTATCTCCGGCTCGGCTTTGCCGAAATCTATGTAAACAAAGCCGCCGACGGCGCACGCCACCTGGTCCATAAGACCGCAGGGCTTGCCGAAGAATTCGTTTTCCGCATACTGCGATATCTTGGCTATCTCAACGTCGGATACGGTATTGCCGTTATAAAGCACGGATAATATGTAACCGGTCATATCCTCAAACGCGGCGGAGGAAGAAAGTCCGCTGCCCTTGAGAACGGTCGACGTGGTGTAGGCGCAGAAGCCGCCCGTTTTATATCCTTTTTTCTCAAATCCGTCGATCACGCCGTAGATTATTGAGCCGGACGAATACTTCTTTCTTTTCGCCGCCTCCGGCGCGTCGAGCGGGCAGAGATCCTGCGGGAAGCCCTCGCTTTTTATGCGTACCGTGTTTTCATCCGTCTTTTTTACGACGGCGATTATATCGACGTCGACGGACGCGGCGAGCACGCAGCCCTTATTGTGGTCCGTGTGGTTGCCCGATATCTCGCTCCTGCCCGATACGGAAAGCACGCGGCATTCCCCGTCGCCGTAAAGCTTCAGAAATTCGCTTGCCGCCGCGGCGTATCTGCCGCGCTGTTTTTTTACGGCGTCTTTGCCGTAAAGCGCCGCAAATCTTTCATCCGCGCCGCCGTTTTCAAAATAAGTGATGACGTTTGAACAAAGCATATAATTACCCTATTTTAAATATTTTGATATATTATATCAAATCAATTTATAATAATCAATGCTTAAAAAGAAAATATTATGATTTTTTTCGTTTCCGTATGATCAAAGTCGAAAGCGCGCGAGCGTTGAACGGTATGAGCGGATAGAGATAGCTTTTGCCGCCGACGGTCCTGTTCGTGACTATGAGCAGGATGAAGATCAGAAAGCCAAAGACAAAGCCGTAAACGCCGAAAAGCGCGGTGAGGAAAAGCACGAGCAGCCGTAAGAATTTGAACGCGTAGCCGAGCTCGTACGACGGCTGGGAGAAATTCGCTATGGCGACGAAAGCCATATAGAATATCGTGTCCGGAACGAACCAGCCGACGCGGACGGCAAAATCCCCGAGGATCAGACCGCCGATTATCGAAAAGCTGCCGGATAGCATTGACGGCGTGTTGAGCGCCGCCAGCTTGAGCCCGTCCACCGCGAATTCAAGTACGAAAAGCTGAAAGATTATCGGCATCGCCGCCTGCTCCCGCACCTTTATGAAATCGAGCCACGGCGGGATCCATTCGGGATACGAGATAAGAAGATACCACAAGGGCGACAGAAACAGCGTGAGGAAGAAAACGGTACAGCGTATAAATCGGAGATACGTTCCGACGAGCGGAGGCAGATAAAAATCGTCCGTCTCCTGCATAAAATCGAAAATCGTCGACGGCAGAAGCATTACCGCCGGAGAATTGTCCGTCAGGATCGCAGCTTTTCCCTCTATCAGATGCGCGGCGGCGCAGTCCGGACGCTCCGTCATTTTTATTTTCGGAAACGGATTGTACCATTTCTTTTTCACAAGGCATTCCGCAAGCGACTGCGTGCTCAGGACAAGCGCGTCGACACGCACGTTATCTATCATTTTGCCGAGCGATCTTACGTATTTTTCATCCGCTTTTCCTTTCATATAGCAGATCACAACGTCGGTTTTCGATATATTCCCGACCCTGTGCGCCTCCATCGTGAGATCGGGCGTTCTTATATACCGCCGTATCAGCGCCGTGTTGACGTTCAGCGTTTCCGTGAAGCCGACGCGGGAGCCGCGCAGGACCTTGTCGTTTTCGGGCTCCTGTACGTTCCTGCACGGGTATTTGCGGCAGTCCATACAGACCGCGCCGCAGACGCCGTCGCAAAGCATGACCGTGACGCCGGACAAAAGCTCGTCCGCCGCTTCCCCGTACGACGTGACGCCTCTCACCTCAACGTACGATATGCACGCGCGGCAGAGCGACAAAAGCGCGTTCATATCCGGCGCCGCCTTTTCCTGCCTCTGTATCAGCGTGTCTATAACGTGCTGGACGGTATCGTCCTTCGTCAGTCCGTCTATGAAATAAACGGCGCACCGTTTGCCGCATACCGTTACGTCGCGCCGCACTATATCGAAATTTTCTCTTACGTGAAGAAGCGCGTCCATTTTTCCCGCGCTTGTTTTTATATCCTTATCCATGCGCTCACCTCTTACAACATTATTGACAGAAAGACGCGGTATTTATCATTTTATGATATGAAGATCCTCAACTTTCGATAAAATATAAAAAATTTACAATAATATATTGAAAGCGCGCGCGTTATTTGATATAGTGTTTTTACAAATAACGACACAGAGGTGGATATAATGATCGATCAGGTAAAACAGCTTATAGCGGACGAACTTCATATAGACCCGGCTTCCATAACCGACGATGCGGATATAATAGAGGATCTCGGCGCGGATTCCTTATCCGTTGTCACGATAATAATGAACGCGGAGGATGAATTCGGCATATCCATTCCCGACGAGGCGGTGGCGGATCTGCGCACGCCTTATGCGATGACGGAATTTTTAAAGAGCATAAAGAAGTAAAAAAGGAAAAATGGCGGAGAGCAAATACAAAAAACTACTTAAAAACTCATCCATACTCGGCATAGGCGAGGTGCTTTCAAAGCTGCTCGTGTTTTTGCTTTTGCCGCTTTACTCCTCCGTACTTACGACGGGTGAATACGGTATCGCCTCTCTTGTCGGCGATTTTTCAAATCTGCTCTTTCCCGTCGTTACGCTCGGCGTATCGCAGGCGGTTTTCCGTTTCTCATACGGAAAAAGAAAAGACCGCCCCGCAGTTTTCACGGCGGGGCTTACCATGCTTTTCGCGGGCATGGCGTTTTTTGTACTTATTTCGCCCCTGCTCAGGCTTCTTCCGAGGCTGTCGGACTACATACTGCTTCTCGGTATGTACGTCTTTATGTTCGCTCTGAACACCATCTGCGGCAGTTTTCTGCGCGGTATGGACGAGGTCAAGCCGTTTGCGATAAAAGGCATAATCTGCACCGCGTCAAATCTTTTGTTCAACATTCTTTTCCTGCTCGTTTTCAGGCTCGGAATAACGGGTTATCTGCTCGCAAACATCTGCGGCGACTTTGTCGCGGTGCTTTATATGGTCATATTCGGCGATCTGCTCGATTATATAGAGCCGAAGAGGATAACGAAAAAGATACTCAGGGAAATGATACTCTTCTCCGTCCCTCTCATACCGACAACGATATGCTGGTGGATAGTCAATATGTCCGACAGATTCATGATAACGTATATGGTGAGCGAGAGCGCGAACGGAGTTTACGCCGCGGCGTACAAGATACCGAACATTATGATAACGGTCACGGGCATTTTCATAAACGTATGGCAGATGTCGCTCGTTTATGAGGAAAACGCGGGCAAGAAGTGGGGCGCGTTCTTCACGCAGATATTCGACGGCTTCAAATCCGTCATGTTTGTCGTCGGCACGCTTATCGTGCTTCTCTGCCGGGTCGCGGCGAAGATACTTTTGCAGAACGAATTCTACGATGCGTGGGAATACATGCCTTATCTTACCGTCGCGTGTATTTTCGAGGGTATAACCTCGTTTGTCGCCGTCATATACATCGTCAAGAAAAAGAGCGTAAACTCGCTGATCTGCGCGGTGAGCGGCGCGGCGGTCAACCTTATACTCAACTTCATACTGATAAGAACAAAAGGAGCGATGGGCGCGGCGATAGCCACGATGTTAAGCTACATGGCGGTGTATTTCGTCACCACGTACCGCTCACGGCTTCTTGTCGGATACAGGGAAAAGCTGCTTTTCACGGCTGCGAACACGGCTCTGCTTCTGACTCAGGGCATAATCACCGTGTCGCAGGTCAGCTACGGCACGCTGATATCCGCGGCGATCGCCGCCGTGATATTCATCATAAACGGAAAACAGGTCTATACGACCGTGATAGATATACTCAAAAAGCGCAAAAAACAGCCGGAGGCGGTGCAGCCGGCTTCAGCTGAAACGGAGGGTACAAATGAGCAGAATAGCGGCGATAATGTATGATTTTGACCGCACGCTGTCCCCTAAGGATATGCAGGATTACGCCTTCTCACCCGAGATAGGTATGCCCGCGGAGGAATTCTGGCGCAGGTGCAACGATCTTATGCACGCGAACAATATGGATTCCATACTCGCGTATATGTATTATATGGTGAAAATGGCAAAGGAGAAAAACATAACGCTGACGCGGGATATGTTCCGCGCCTCGGGCAAAAACGTCAAGCTTTTCCCGGGAGTGACGGAATGGTTTTCACGTATCAACGAATACGGAAGAAGCGTAGGTCTTACGGTAGAGCACTACGTAATATCCTCCGGCATTAAGGAGATAATAGAGGGAACGCAGATAGCGGACGAATTCCGGCGCATCTACGCCGCGGAATTCTACTACGACGAAAACGGGGAGGCTGTCTGGCCCTCCATGGCGGTCAACTACACCTCAAAGACGCAGTTCATATACAGGATCAACAAAGAGGTGCTCGACGTTACGGATTCAAGGCGTCTCAACGAATCAACGCCTGAAGAAAAAAAGCGCATACCGTTTTCAAATATGATATACGTGGGCGACGGACTGACGGACGTCCCCTGCATGAAGCTCGTAAAGACGAGCGGCGGTCACAGCATAGCCGTCTATCAGGACGAGGGCGGAGAGGCTGATAAGCTGATAGCTCAGGGCAGAGCGGGTCACATAGCGCCCGCAGACTACCGCGAAAACTCACGTATGGATAAGACAGTAAAGGCGATACTCGATCTCATAGCCGCAAACAGTATAACGACCGAAATGTACGTTGACGATCTGGAGACCGCAAAAAAAAGAATAGAGAAAAAGGAGAAAAAAGAGAATGTATAACAAGTATAAATCAAATCTCATCTCAATAATCGGGACGTTTGTATTCACGGCGCTCGTCATAGCGTCGTGCGTGCTCCTTCCGTTTTTCGTCAGAATGTACTTAGGCGACGCGTATCAGGAACAGGTCGGCGTCAGAACGGCGCTTTACGTCTGCCTGTACGGCTGCGCGGTACCGACGCTCCTTATCTCGTATCTGCTTCTGCGGATCCTGTTCAACGTAAGGAAAAACGTCGTCTTCGACCGTGTGAACGTAAAATACTGCAGATACATAAGCTGGTGCTGTTTTGCCGTCAGCGCTCTGTTCTTCGTTTTGGGCTTCTTCATAACGTTTTCCTTCGTTATGGCGTTTTCAATGGCTTTCATAGGACTTATGACGCGCGTCGTCAAAAATCTTTTCAATGAAGCCGTGGACATAAAAGAAGAAAACGACCTTACGGTATAGGGGTGATATC
This sequence comes from uncultured Ruminococcus sp., assembly GCA_902782785.1. Classification (GTDB taxonomy): domain Bacteria; phylum Bacillota; class Clostridia; order Oscillospirales; family CAG-272; genus UBA1248. The sequence goes on from CACZOH010000178.1 coordinate 11,040, forward strand.
ATGATAGTTGTAAACGTTGATGTTATGCTTGCAAAAAGAAAAATGTCCTCGGGCGAGCTCGCTCAGAGGATAGGGATAACGCAGGCCAATTTATCCATATTAAAAACGAACAAGGCGCGCGCGATACGCTTCTCCACGCTTGAAGCGATATGCCGCGAGCTGAAATGCCAACCCGGTGATATACTTGAATTCTGCGAGGACGAGGACAGTCCTTTCAAAAGAGACTGAGGTGCTTTTATGAAAAAATTGCTTACTGTTTTTCTCGTTTTCGTTTTCATTGCCGCTCTGTGCGTTTCCGCATCCGCAGATACGAGCTATGACAGACTGCTTCTGAACGACAAAAAAGTGAACGGCAAAAACGTTATGGCATCCTACGTCACGATAGACGAGGGCGATCATCTGTATCTTCTCGGCTGGGCGGTAAACAAACAGACCGAAAGCAGATTAAAAGAGGCTTTTTACACTGTAGACGGTAAGGAATATAAATGCGCGGACAATTACCGCGACAGAAAGGACGTTGCAAACTCATTGGGACTCGATCCGTCGCTCGGCGTACACGCCGGTATCGGCAAGGATGACGACGCCTGCGAGCTTCTCGGGATAGATAAGCTCAAGGCGGGTGAATACGATATAGTCATAAAGGCAAGATATGAGGACGGTACCACGGAGGATCTCGTCGGCGCGTCGTTTACGCTCCGTATAAACGGCAAGGAGACGGTGGATGAAACTGAATTCAAAATCAGCGATACGAGGTTGGCGAATATGAAGCTTATCGCATACAAGGACGGATGCTCATACGCGTTTTACGGACTTGCCAAGTTCGATCTTGACAAGCCGTTTAACCGCGGCGACGCGCCTGACTACTCCGTTTTTACAAAATACTACGGTTACAAGCTGTCCGAACTTGAGAAAAAGACGGATACAGTATACGACGAAAACACGGGCGTCACGCTCTATGGCGACGGCACAAAAAATCTGAACGATGAGGCGATAAGCAAATACGCCGCTAGATTCGCTTTATACGAGGATGCGGTATACGGCAAGGAAAACCGCGATTATTCGGATTTCGCGGGCACGCGCCCCGAAAAATACAAAGCCTCGGAGTATGAGGACAGGCTCGTCGGCGTCGCTTATTCGACGTGGATGTATAAGGGCGACAGCCGCTTCAGCAGCAGCTGGGAGCGTCCTCTGATAGGAAATTACACGACGCTCGACTGTGAGTGGGCGCTCGACGCTCACGCGGAGCTTTTATACGACGCGAATGTCGATTTCGTCCTCGTCGACTGGTCGAACAATGTCGACTACGACTTCTACAGCAAAAAGGACTACAGAGGCGGCAGAGCGAGAAACGATTTTGAGACTATAGAAATGGGCACGACGCAGATGTTCGAACGCTGGTCTCAGCTTGAAAAAACGCCGAAGATCGCCGTTTTCATCGGCTGCCCGGGCGACGGCGACGCGATAGACGACGGCAGACTGCAAAAGAAAGCCGATCAGGTCTACCGCGAATATATAGAAAACGAAAAGTATAAGGATCTTTATCAGACGTATCTCGGAAAACCTCTTCTCGTCGTATATCTCGGCACTCCCGCGCTTGCGCAGACAAGGCTTGCAAGGCTGTGGAACGACGACAGATTTACGGTAAGATTTTTGACGGGATATATAGGTCAGCAGAGTATGTATAACAAAAAAACGCGCGCCGCAACACAGCCGATATGGAGCTGGGAGGAGCGCGAACAGCAATGCTACGCCGTAAACGGCGACGTTGTCGAATGCATGACCGTACAGTCCGCGTGGAGATCTCAGAACAAAGAGGGACAGGACGGATATATACCCGCGGGCGAGCGCAAAGACGGCGAAACGTTTCTTAAAATGTGGGCGAGAGCCCTTGAGTTCGGTCCGCAGATAGTTCTCTGCCCAACGTGGAACGAGTATTCCAAAGGCGAACAGCCGACAAAGGAGATAAACAAGGACCTTGAGCCGTCAAAGGAATCGGGTACCTTCTACTACGATATATTGAAGGAGCAGATAAAATTGTTTAAAAATCTTAAAACGGATACGGTCGAGCCCGCGGACGAAACGACCGATACGGTAACGGAGCCGGCTGAGGAAACAACGGAGAAAACGACCGAAACGGTAAAAGAGACCGAAAAGGAAACGGATAAGGAAGCGGAAACGGAAGAGACGAAAAAAGAGGAAAAACAAAACGTACTTATGCCCGTGCTCTACACCGCCGCCGCTGTCGTCCTCGCCGCCGCAATAGCCGTCGGCGCCTTCATCTTCCACAGAAAAAAGAGTGAGAAGATGAAGAAAAAGAATAAATAACAAAGGCGGATATAAAACAGGCTGACACAAAATCAGCCTGTTTTTTACCTTCCCCCGTTGGTGAAGGGGGTCCGGGGTTCCCCGAAGCGAACTTGAGAGCGCCCGGATGCGCATCGCGCGTGTATTCAGTCCTTTACGGAGACAAGCTTCAAAAACGCCATGCCGTGACCCGTGACAACTGGCTTGCCGCAGCGTTTTATATCAAATCCCCGTTCGTTCCACGAGTAGCCGTCAAGCGTTATCTGTGTGCACTCTTTTACCGTATATCCGTTTATCTTTATTTCGTATTCGTTCGATCTTCTGTTTATCACGGACATAAAAAGCTCCTCTCCGTGCTTCGTACATAAAACGTCAAGGTCCTTATTATCCGTACCGCACGAAACGACCGTCCCGTTCTTATGACCGTGCAGAAGTCTGAACGCCTCGCCCGCGCATTCGACTCTGCACTCTTTTCCCTTTACGGTTATCATCCCTTCGTTTACCGGCATAAAATACCGGGCGTCTGTAACGCCGTATTTTTCGGCTGACCGTGCAAGAAAATGGAATTCAAGGGCGTTGCAAAGATACATGACGCTGTTAGCGTCGCAGCCCCAGCTGAAATTCCATTCGTCTACGTTCACGGGCATGATAACGCCTTTGAAAAGCTCGTTTTGTATATAGTCAAGTCCCGTGTCAGATCCGTCTTTGAATATGTCTTCAACGCCGTCCTCCGACACGCTCTCGGCCTCCGGCGCCTCGGGCTTCGCGCCGCAGTAGCGGTGGTACGACACGGCGTCGTATTTACAATCAAGCGTTTTAACGTAATCCTCGCTCCATTTGCGCAGATTATTGTCAGCCACGACGCCGGGCACAACGTAAATATCAGGGTCGGCGGATCTCATCGCGTTCACTATTCCGTTCGTGCGCAGCGCCGCTTTTACGCCGTCGCTTTGGTATTCGCAACCGAAATAATATATCTCGTTTCCGACGTAAAAATACTTTACGTTGAAAGGCTCGTTAAATCCCAAAGCCGCGCGCTTCGCGCCGTATTCCGTATCGGTCTCGCCGTTGCAGTATTCGACGAGCCTTCTCGCGTCCTCGCCGTCGGATAAAATTATGCTCACGGTCAATTCCGGCTCGGCTCCGATCTGCCGGCACAGCATGATAAATTCGTTAAGCGAAATGTCAGCGCAGTCCTGATGATACGTGTCGCGGAGCATAAAGCCCTTTTCCGAGCCGTCAAAGGGCGTGCGGAGATCCGGTAATTTCAGGCATTCTTTCCAGTCAAAATGGTCGGCGCAGCAGCCGCCGGGGAAACGGAGCGACGTCGGCGCGATATATTCGAGCGCCTCGACAACGTCGCGCCGCATACCGTAAAAATTATCCGCGGGCATCAAAGACACGGCAAAAACGTACGCCGTGCCGCGGACGGAGAGCGTAAACGCGCCGTTGTCCGTATCCTTGCCGGTAAACGCAAAAGAAAGCGTTTTATACCGTTCGCCGTCGTCCTCCGCGTCAAACGTTTGCTCGCACCCGCAGACGCCGAAGCTGATCTTCGCTCCGCCGACCGCTCTGACAAGCGCCCTCGCTTCGTACACAGCGCCATCGCGCAGAGCAATAACGGATGAGGTCTGTTTTATCGCGCCGTTTGTAAGCCGGACGCAGCAGCTTCCGCAGGGGCTGTCTTTTTTATTTTTTATGAACTCAGCGTTTTCACATTCCCAGCCTGAAGGAAGCTCGGCTCCCGCAAAGAACTTTCTGTTATTGAGCATCTGCGCGGAAAGACCGCCGAAAAAGCCGGTCCGCGTGACCTCGGTATTAACGCCGAAAAGCCCGTTTTTAAAGCCGTACGTCTCGCCGCCGATTGCGATATTCGCCGTCGGCAGCTCTTTTTCGTGTTTTTCGGCCTTTTCCGTTTCTTTAACGCTCAAAAAATGCGGTTTAAAGGACTTTTTTTCACTTTCCGAAAGTAAAATCAGGTTTCTTTCTTTCACCGATTTTCCTCTCCCACTTTGCGCAGAATATCAACGCACGGCGCGGGGATCCTTCCGAGGTGATCGGGACCTACGTTCAAAAGATAATTGCAGCCCATGCTGTTCAGCTTGTTTTTGAGCCGCACTATTTCCTCCGCCGGTTTCCAGTTGCAGTCGTAGTATTTATATCCCCACGAGCCGTTCATCGTACACGGAGACTCATACAGCTTCCCCGTGCTGTGCTCATCGGGGATAAAATTGTCCTCCGCCGATTCATAATCGCCGCGCCCGTTTCCTATTCTTGAATTTACAAGGCAGTCCGGCTGATAGAATTTCACCATGTTATACAGTTCGTCGCTCTGCTCCGGTGTCAAAGTCACCGGCACGTCAAACCATATAAGGCACAGATCGCCGTAGTTTGTCAAAATTTCTTTGACCTGCGGCTTTATCTTCTCTTCAAAGCAGATAGAATAATCCTTATGCTTATCGTCGGGATAGTCCCAGTTGTTCGTAAGATACGCGGCGTTGTCGCACCAGACCTTACCCATTGTATAACCGCCGCCGTGCGGATGCTCCCAGTCGAGGTCCTGCGAATAATACAAACCGAGCTTCAAGCCGTGTTTTCCGCACGCTTGTGCAAGCTCCGCGACGACGTCGCGCCCGAACGGGGTGGCGTCAACTACGTTATAATCCGAGACCGCGGACTTGAACATTGCAAACCCGTCGTGATGCTTTGAGACGAATACCACGTATTTCATGCCTGCGCGCTTAGCCGTCAGCACCCATTCCTCCGCGTCAAAATATACCGGATCAAACGCGCGGCAAAGTTTTTTGTATTCACAAAGAGGGATACGGAAATACTGCTGCGCCCATTCCGCGATATAATTATCCATACGGCGCCCTCTCCATTCGCCTCCGAGCAGAGAGTAAAGCCCCCAGTGTATCATCATGCCGAATTTCGCATCGGCAAACCACTTTTTCATATCATAACGTTCCATTTTCATTTTTCCCCTCTTTGTTCCGCAGTAATCCGAGATTGCGTTCTATCACGGCTTTGCCGCGCCACGCGTAGGCGCGGTCTTTGAACTCATCCTCCGTCATACCGTTTATCAGATCGGACGTCAGATACGGCGTCCTGTCCTTGTAAAAGAAATCTATCGGCGTTTTTGCGCCGTTCTTTACCGCGTTTTTTGAAAACGGGCAGACGTCGGCGCAGATATCGCAGCCCCACGCGGAGCCGAATTCAAGCACGTATTCCTTTTCCTCATCCGAAAGCGCGCCCTTTTTCTGCGTCACCGCGGAAAGGCACTCGCGCCCGTTTTTCTTCGGGCAGGCGGCGCGGCATTTCCCGCAGTGAAGACAGTCTTCAGACTTGTCGCCCCCGTCTTCGAACAAAACGTCGGTATATACGGCGCCGATAAAAACGTAAGCGCCGTATTTCTCGCTTATCAGCATACCGTTGTCGCCCTTCATACCGAGCCCCGCGTACGCGGCGGCTTTGACTTCGTTTATCGGAGCGGAATCCGCCATTCCGCGGAAATTCCCGCCGTATTTTTCGGAAAGCGCGGGGCATATCATATCAAACAGCCCGCGCATAAAAAGGTGATAGTCGCGCGATACGGCGTATTTTGAAATGTTCCGCTTCTCCTCCCCGACGTAATACGGAACGAGAAAAACGATAACGGAGCGCGGCGTAAAGCTTTTTTCAAGCGCGCCGAGCCGTCTTTCGTTTATTATTTCGCATTTTTCAAACGGTACCGCCGCCGCGTACTCAATCCCCCGCTCCCTAAAATACCCGTCGTCAAATTTCATTTTGACCTCCCGCTTTTTTATAAATCCATTATAAATAAAAACCGCCGACTTGTCAATAGACAGCGGTAATTTTCATATACGGATTCACGTTCCGCCAAAGCGGAACGTCGCATTCGGCGCCAAGGGGTTCCCCGCCGCGAACTGGAGAGCGGTGTCGTTCACGCTATGGGGGGAGCGCCCGAATGCGCATGGCGGCGAACGATATTGACATTATAAAAATCTTGTGCTATAATAAAAGAAAAAACGACGGAGCGGTTTTATGTATTCAAAGGAAAACCCGTGGATTGCGGAGCGGGAGGCGACGGTCTGTACCTGGAAATTCGATTATATGCGCGGATATGTAAGCAACATGAACGTGTCGCTTATTAACGACTTTATGTGTCTTTCGGCGCGGCAGCTTAAAAACTATGCGGTAATGCTAAAGGAATGCGGTTTTACCGGCGTTCAGGTAATGGATATCTGCGCAGCGTGGCGCGCGTCGGGCGGCTGGGAGAACGTACACGACAAATTCAAGGCGTTTGCGGACGCCTGCCACGCAATCGGGCTGAAATTCACCGTATGGTGCTGGGCGGCGGAATTTTCCGGTCACGGCTGGGCAGAGCCCGACGCGGTTTATCAAAACGCCGACAGATCAAAGCCCGCATACGAGGACGGGCGCGTCCGAGCGATTTTCAATAAATACTACGATATCTACGCCGACCTCGCGCCGTACGCCGACCGCCTTATCGCTCACTTTTTCGACCCCGGAAACCTGACCGATATACCGAGCATAATATATTTTTTCAAGCTGCTTGAATCGAAATTCAAGGCGAAAAATCCGAAAATCAAAACCGCCGTCGACACGTGGGGCTGTCCCGAAGGCTATCCCGAGGCGCTCGTTAACGCGGGGATGAAGGACGTGATGCTTATGGAGCTGCCGTTTCTGCCCGTGTGGCGACAGCAGGGAAAGCGCGCCGCGTTTCGCGAGGGTGTGAAAAAGCTCGGCTGCGACCTCGGCTCGTGGGGCTGGTACACCGCGGATATGGAGACGGACCAGCTGGCGCTGATGACGGTTAACAACCGCGTGTTAAAGGACGTTTTCAATCAGACGCGGGCGCAGGCGGACTGTGTTATGGCGCCGTCGTACTGGAGCGAGACGGACGCATATCATATTCTGAACTTCTTTTCGCTTTACGCCGCCGGGCATTTGCTCGTAAATCCGGACGACGACCCGGACAGGCTTCTGCGTGACGCCGCGCGCGCCGTGACGGGAGAGAACACGGAAAACGAAAAGCGCCTCGTATCCGTGCTTGAGCTGATACGCGACGCGCGGAGCGGCGACAGCTGGGACAGCTACTGGTGGACGGAGCCGGGGTACGTGTTAAAGAATTACAATCACAAAACCGTTTTGAACAGAGCCGATGCGGCGATTTCTGCGCTGGAAACGCTGATAAACGAGCCGGAGCCGGACGCGATACCGTTTCCGATCGAGCGCAGACAGCTTTATAAGCTGATAATGCCGCATCTGCACCAGATAAAAAAATACGCGGAATTCTCGCGGGATTTTGAAGAATTGAAGCAGATGAAAAAAGACGGCAAAAGCAAAGAAGAATTGCAGAAAAAAGTCGGCGCGCTTAACTGCGAAATACCGGAGTACAACTGCGTAATCGGGCTTTGGGGACAGGTCGAGGCAAGAGCGGCGTTTGAGCAGGTATCGGAATTCTGCCGTGAAAACGGACTGAGAGCGCCGCAAAGAAGTCCGTTTGTAAGATTTGAGCAGAAACGCCGCTTAATCGACCGCCTTACCGTCGAGCAGCGCGGCAAAGCGGAGCCCGTTTTCGTCGATATCTCGTTTTACGAGGGCGGCATGATAGGCGCGGAATACGCTCGCTCGCTCATGGAAGAGCTGTTCACCGAGGGCGTGCTCGTCAAAAACGCGGACGGAAAATACGCTTTATCTGACGCAGAGGCTTACAAATTCGACTTTTCAATGTAATTTATAACGCAAAAAAATCGCTCTTTTTCAAAATAACTCTTGACAAATCCCCGAATGTGTGATATAATTCATCACGCACGAAAAAACGGGGTGTGGCTCAGTTTGGTAGAGCGCTTGGTTCGGGACCAAGAGGCCGGAAGTTCAAATCTTCTCACTCCG
>CACZOH010000179.1 GCA_902782785.1 uncultured Ruminococcus sp.
AAGTGTTTATTCTTTAAACAACTCCTTTCGTCACGACAAAATGTCGTGACACCTCCCTCAAAGAGGGAGGCAAATCAAGGCTCCCTCTCTGAGGGAGCTGGCTGCGGAGCAGACTGAAGGAGTTAAATTCTTAAGTTTTAATATAAACCGTTCGCCTCATCCACCGCAAGCGGTCCCCCTTCCCCAATGGGGGAAGGTATTGTTCACTTCATCCCTTGTTTTACGTTCTTCCGAATCTTCTCTCCATCGCGGCTTTCGTCATTTTGAACGCGACGGGGCGGCCGTGCGGGCAGTACGTGACCTCGGGATGCTCGTAAAGCTGAGCGATGAGCGCGACGAGCGCTTCCTCGCCGTTCTTGTCTCCGCCCTTTATCGCGCCCTTGCAGCATACCTGATAAAGAGCCCTCTCAAACATCGCCTGCTTCTGAAGCTGCGGCGCGGCTCCGTTTTCGCAAAGCTCGGACAGCATACCCATAAACAGATCCTTAGCCTCCGTGTCCGACAGATTCGCGGGCGTCTGCGTAACGTCTATACCGTCCTCCGACCTCTCAAAGCCGTAGCCCGTATCTGTCAGCTCTTGTCTGTACGTCTCCGCCGCGGCGGCTTCCTCCTCCGTGACGGCGACGGTTATCGGTATCATTCTCATCTGCGACGTCGGCGCGTGCGTCCTCATCGCCGCCTTCAGCTCCTCGAAACGGAGCCTTTCGTGCGCGGCGTGCTTGTCTATCACAAGCACCTCGTCCCCGTCTTCAACGAAAAGATACGTGTCAAACGCTTCTCCTATATACCGCCACGGTCCGTTCGGACGGCCGTATCTGTATTTGTCCTCTTCCTTCTCCTCCGGCTCCGTATCCTTTATCTCGGGCTCGTATTCAGGCGGCGCCTGATAAAGATCGGACGTGTAAACGCGGCCCTCCGGCTTTTTTTCCTCCGTAAACCCGGGAGAATGCAGCGCCGTGCTTTTTATTTCCGCGTTTTTTGTATGAAGATCGAACGCGGAAAGCTGTTTTATCTCGGTCCTCGTATATTCGTCCGTCACGGGGACGAACGAAGAAACGGTTTTTTTCGGCTCCGGGAAGCCGTATTCCGGTCTTTGCCCGCTTGACGTGCAGGCTTTTACGGCGTAATACACCGCGTCGAACACCGGTCTGTCCGACGAGAATTTTATTTCAAGCTTGGACGGGTGGACGTTCACGTCGACCGCCGCCGGATTTACCGTTATGAAAAGCACGGCGGCGGGGAATTTCTCCGCGGGGATGAACGACACGAGCGCCTGCTCGAGCGCGGACGATATGACGGTGCTCCTCACGTATCTGCCGTTTACGAAAAACAGCTCGGACGCTCTGTTCGGCCGCGCAAGCACGGGCGAGCACACTGCGCCTTTGACGGAGATTCCCTCCGAGGTGCCGTCGACGTATATGAGCTCCTGCGCGAACTGTCTGCCGAGCACGGCGTAAACGGCGTTCCGCAGATCGCCGTCGCCCTCGGTGCGGAATTTTCTCACACCGTCGGTTATAAGCGTTACAGAAACGTCAAGCGACGAAAGCGCGAGCTTTTCGCAAACGCCGGAGACGTACGCCGTCTCCGTTTTATCCGCCTTCAAAAACTTTCTTCTCGCGGGAACGTTTGAAAAAAGCTCCGACACGGTTACCGCGGTCCCGTCGGGCGCTCCCGTCTCCGTTACCTTTCCGCAGACGCCGTAATTCACGCTGACCGTGTGCGCCGCGGCGTCGTTTTTTCTTTTCGACGTTATTTTCATACGGCTGACTGCCGCCGTGGCGGCGAGCGCCTCTCCGCGGAAGCCGAGCGTGCTTATGGCGGCGAGATCGTCTCCCGTCGCTATCTTGCTCGTCGCGTGGCGCAGGATACAGCGCGGCAGATCCTCCTCCGACATACCGCAGCCGTCGTCGGTCACGCGTATCATGGAGACGCCGCCGTTTTTTATCTCAACGGTCACTCTTTTCGCGCCCGCGTCTATTGAATTTTCGACAAGCTCCTTTACCACGGAGGACGGTCTTTCGACGACCTCGCCCGCGGCTATGAGATTAGCCGTTTTGAAATCAAGTACGTTTATGACAGACATTATAACAGCCCCTTGAGCTTCCGCAGAAGGTCGTACGCCTCAAGCGGAGTCGTTATATTCAGATCGACCGCCTCTATCGCGTCGCGTATCTCGTCGGATACGACGGTCTCCATGGTCACGTTCAGATCCTCAAGCGTTTTTACCTCGCGCGTGCGCTTGCGCTCGGGCGTGTTCGCCTCCGTCTCAGCCAATACCTCGCGCGCGCGTTTGATGACCTTGTTCGGAACGCCGGCGAGGACCGCGACCTCTATGCCGTAGCTGTCGTTCGCCGCGCCCTTTACTATTTTCCGCAGGAAGCTTATCGTATCTCCGCGCTTCTTTGCGGCTATGTTATAGTTTACGACGCCTTCTACAAGCCCCTCGGTCTCGGTAAGCTCGTGATAATGCGTTGCGAAAAGCGTCTTGCAGCCTATTTTCTGCGCCGTGTATTCCACGACCGCGCGCGCTATCGACATACCGTCGAAGGTCGACGTTCCTCTGCCTATCTCGTCGTAGATTATGAGGCTCTTTTTCGTAGCGCGCTTTAAAATATACGATACCTCGTTCATTTCAAGCATAAAGGTCGAGGTCCCCGACGCCAGATCGTCGGACGCGCCGACGCGCGCGAAAACGCGGTCAACGACGCCGATCCTCGCCTCCGTCGCCGGGACGAACGAGCCTATCTGCGCCATCACGGTTATGAGCGCGACCTGGCGCATATACGTGGATTTGCCCGCCATATTCGGACCCGTGATCAGAAGCAGGCGGTTTTTCTCCGTATCCATATACGTGTCGTTCGGAACGAACGCGTCTTCCGTAAAGCGCTCCACCACGGGATGACGGCCGTTTTGAATATTTATGACGTCGGAATAGCTGACCTCCGGCTTGACGTAACCGTGCTTTTCCGCCGTCACGGCAAGCGAAAGAAGCGCGTCGAGACGGGAGACGGAATCCGCCGAGGATCTGATCCTCGCTATGTTCTCGCAGAGATGCGCGCGGATCTGTGAAAAAAGATCGTATTCGAGCTTCACTACCTTGTCCGACGCGCCGAGTATCGACGATTCAAGCTCTTTCAGCTCCTCTGTTATGTAGCGCTCGCAGTTTGCAAGCGTCTGTTTTCTTATGTAGCGTTCCGGAACGAGGTCCGCGTAGGATTTCGTCACCTCTATATAGTAGCCGAAAACGCGGTTGTACGAGACGCGCAGCGTCTTTATGCCCGTTTTCTCGCGTTCCGCCGCCTCTATCTCGCCTATCCAGCGCTTGCCGTCGTGCATGACGCTGTGGAGATAATCGACGTCGGCGTTATAGCCCTGTCTGATAAATCCGCCCTCGCGCACGGAAAACGGCGGCTCGTCCACTATCGCCGCATCGATCAGAGCGCAGATATCGGAGAGATCGTCCGTTTTTTCGTTTATCTGCTTCATCATCACGGACGGGCAGACGGAAATAAGCTCCTTTATTGCGGGAAGCTTTGACGCGGACTGACATATGGCGCGAAGATCGCGTGCGTTCGCCGTCTCGTAAACGAGTTTTGAGGCGAGTCGCTCAAGGTCGAGCACGCCCTTCAGTACCTCCTGAAGCTCGGAGCGGACCATAAAATCGCCGTAAAGGTCGGACACCGCCTCCTGACGGCGCTGGATCTCCGCCACGCTGCAAAGCGGCATTTCGACCCATTTGCGTAAGGTCCTGGCGCCGCCCGCGGTCTTTGTGCAGTCGAGCGCCCACAAAAGCGAGCCTTTTTTCTCGCCCGTGCGGAGCGATTCGCAAAGCTCAAGGTTGCGGCGGGTGCTCGCGTCTATTTCAAGACTGCCCTCGCTTTCGTAAAGGGAAAGCGTGTCCATAAAGGAAATATCGGTCTTCTGAGTCTCTTTTATGTAATCGAGCGCCGCTCCGACGGCGCAGACGAGCGCCGAGGGCAGAGCGTCCGTTTTTTCGTCGGGAAACTGCTTCTGACAGAGCGCCGCCGTCTTTATCTCCCAGAATCGCTCCGGCTCGTTTTCGTTCACCGTACAGCAGAGGCGGTTTTTGATGTAGTCGAACAGGGACTGCTTTTCGGAAAGCGGAAAGTTGGTTATTATCTCCTTCGGCAGAAACGCAGCAAGCTCGTTTATAACGCGGCGTTCAACGTCGTCGCCGTCGACCTGGCAGGCGCCTATGTAGCCCGTGGAGACGTCCGCAAAGCAGAGCGCGGCGCCGTCCTCGCCGATATAAAGCGCCGCGACGTAGTTGTTCTTGTCCTCGTGAAGCATCTCGGAGGAGGTGACGGTACCGGGAGTGACTATGCGGATTATGCCGCGCTTTACTATGCCCTTCGCCGTGGCGGGATCCTCAAGCTGCTCGCATATCGCCACCTTGTAGCCGTTTGAAACGAGCTTTGCGATATACGGCTCGACGCTGTGGAAAGGCACGCCGCACATCGGCGCACGCTCCTCCTCCCCGCAGTCGCGTCCCGTCAACGTCAGCTCAAGCACCTTTGACGCCGTCTTCGCGTCGTCAAAAAACATCTCGTAAAAATCGCCGAGACGGTACATCAGGATATGATCCTTATATTGATTTTTTATCTCCATATACTGCTGCATCATCGGGGTCATGAAATTACCCTCCCTCGTTGTTGGTGGTGTTGTTGTAGGGGCGAGCAGCGCTCGCCCGTTTCGTTGCGGGCAGATTTTGTCGGGCGAGCACTGCTCGCCCCTACGTCAGGCTTTGCTCGTGCAATTTGCCTTGCGCGCGGCGTAGTTATGAACTGCCTGCGGCAGCGTTATGATTGCTTTGCAAACTTTATTCCGCAGTTTCGCGGGTATTCAATCCGGTATCCGTTTTATTAAATCCGTATAAGAATTGTAAATATCGTTTTTATCCGGTTTGCCGGTAAAAAATTTCGAG
>CACZOH010000180.1 GCA_902782785.1 uncultured Ruminococcus sp.
CGGCAACCTCCGTAAACGCGTACGATACGTGCGCGGCGGCGTTGTTGCCGTCCATGGTTTTCATTTTTCTTGCCATGTGTGACCTCCATTTATTTGATGTGATGTTATAAATACGGTTTATTCCATACCATTTTATAATATATCATTATAAAAAATACTGATATATAATTGTGTAATCTTTTCGTAAATTTTTTAGCAGAAGGCAAAAGACAGTTCAGATCTGCAGAAGACACCCCCAAACCTCCGACGCTCTCAAGTTCGCGTCCGGCGAAAACCGGCGCGTTTTTTATAATACCTCCCCGAATTTTGTTTAAATATGCTGAATAATTATCATTTTGGGGTTGATTATTTTAAGTTTTTATGTTATAATAAATCATATTTCAAAGAAAGGCGGGTCCCGGAATGTTATCAACTGTATATACGTGCGGGCTGCGCGGGATAGACGGCTACGTCGTCACCTGCGAGTGCAACAGCGCTCCGATGATGCCGTTCTTTGAGATAGTCGGTCTGCCGGACGCGGCGATTAAGGAATCGAAGGAACGCATACACGCCGCCGTCATGAATTCCGGCATGATGTTCCCGCAGAGCGGTCTCACCGTCAATCTGGCGCCCGCGGACAGAAAAAAAGAGGGCTCGTCGTACGATCTGGCGATAGCTGTCTCCATACTCTCCGCGGCGGAGATAATAAATCCGCTGTCCGACTTTTCAAAAATGTGCTTTATCGGAGAACTGTCGCTTTCGGGCGATCTGCGCGCAGTGCGCGGGGTGCTCTGTATGGCGGTAGCGGCAAAAGCGGCGGGGCTGACGGAAATATTCGTAGCGCCCGAAAACGCAAAGGAGGCGTCCGTGGTCGAGGGTATAAACATATATCCCGCAAACAGCCTCTTCGATATAGTAAAGCACCTCAATACAAATGAAAAAATAAGACCCGTTGCCTTCAACGCCGACGTGTTCAAAAATTCCTTTACCGATTTTCTGCTTGATTTTGCGGACGTGAAGGGACAGGAGGCGGCGAAGCGCGCGATAGAAGTAGCAGTTACGGGCGGCCACAATATACTGCTTATAGGACCTCCCGGAACGGGCAAAAGCATGCTTGCGAAGCGCATACCGACGATAATGCCGCCGATGACGTTCGACGAGGCGATAGAGACGACAAAGATACACTCCGTTGCGGGAACTCTGCCGCCGGAGACGTCGCTTATGACGCAGAGGCCGTTCCGCTCGCCGCATCACACGATGTCAAGCGCCGGTCTTTCGGGAGGCGGACAGATACCGTCGCCCGGCGAAATATCTCTCGCGCACAACGGCGTCCTTTTCTTAGACGAGCTGCCCGAATTCTCGCGCCCCGCGATGGAGGCGCTGAGGCAGCCGCTCGAGGACGGGCGCGTGACTATAACGCGCGTCAACGGCAAGCTGTCCTTTCCGAGCAAATTCATGCTCGTCTGCGCGATGAACCCGTGCAAATGCGGATATTTCGGCTCAACTGTGAGAAAATGCACCTGCACGCCGCAGGAGATAAGAAGATATCTGTCACGCATATCCGGTCCTCTGCTTGACAGGATAGACATACAGGTGGAAATGCCGTCTTTATCGTTCGAGGAGCTTGCGAAGAAGCCGACGGGCGAGACCTCCGCGAAGATACGGGAGAGGATAAACAAGGCGCGGGCGTTTGCGGAGGAGCGCAACAAGGCGTCTGGGATACACAACAACGCGCAGATGACGAGCGCACAGATAAGAAAATACTGCAGCGTGTCCGCGGAGGGCAAAAAGATACTGAAGGAAGCGTTTGAAAAGCTCGGGCTTTCGGCAAGAGGCTACGACAGGATACTGCGTGTGGCGCGTACCGTCGCGGATATAGACGGCTCGGAGCAGATAACGGATTTTCATATAGCGCAGGCGGTGAGCATGCGCTCGCTTGACAGAAAATACTGGCATTAAATACAAAGGAGAAAACGGAAATGGAAAAAGGGAAACAACTGTACGAGGGCAAAGCCAAAAAGGTTTTTGAAACTGACGATAAGGATCTGCTTATCGTCTCATACAAGGACGACGCCACGGCGTTCAACGGACTGAAAAAAGGCACTATAAAGGGCAAGGGCGTCATAAACAATCAGATGAGCAACCGCCTGATGAAGCTGCTTGAGACCAAGGGCGTGCCGACGCATTTCGTAGAGGAGCTGTCCGAGCGCGATACGCTCGTGCGCCGCGTGAAGATAGTACCGCTCGAGGTCATTATCAGAAACATATCCGCGGGCTCTTTCTCAAAAAGGTACGGAGTGCCCGAGGGCATTGAATTCAAACGCCCGACGATCGAGTTTTCATATAAAAACGACGAGCTGGGAGATCCGCTTTTAAACGACGACCACGCTCTGGCGCTTGAGCTTGCGACGGAGGAAGAGATAGCGACGATAAGAAAATACGCTTTCAGGGTAAACGAGGTGCTGCGCGAATTCTGGTCCGGCTGCGGCGTCACGCTCGTGGACTTCAAGCTTGAATTCGGCAAGACGTCCGACGGAAAGATAATACTTGCGGACGAGATAAGCCCCGACACCTGCCGTCTCTGGGACAGCGTGACGAAAGAAAAACTCGACAAGGACCGTTTCCGCCGCGATATGGGCGGAGTTGAAGACGCGTACGCTGAGATAATGCGCCGTCTTAACGAGGCTTTAAAGTAATAATTCCGCTTTTTACGGAGGGTATGGTTTGAACAAAACGAAAAACAAACTGATCAAGCGTATTTTCATAGTGAACATACTGCTTCTTGTGCTGGCGAACGTTGTTCTCGGCGGCGTTATGCTTTACAGGACGCGCATAAACTCAAAAGCGATGATAGACGCGCGCGTGCTCGACGTTGCAAACTGCGCCGCGGCGTCAGTCAACGGAGATATCCTGAAAACGCTCACCGCTGAAGACAAGGGGACGGAAAACTATAAGCTCATAGAAAACTCCCTTATCGTATTCCGCGACCACATAACGCTTGAATACATTTACTGCATAGGGCAGAAAAACGATAATGAATTCATATTCACCATCGACCCGTCTCTCGACGATCCGGGCAAATTCGGCGACCCCGTCGTATATACGGAGGCTCTTGCAAAAGCCGCAAAAGGCACGCCGTCCGTCGACGCGACGCCGTATCAGGACGCGTGGGGCAGGTTTTACAGCGCGTACAGCCCGATTTACGACTCCGACAAAAACATTGTCGGCATAGTCGGCGTCGACTTCGCGGCGGAATTCTATGAGAAAGAAATGACCGCGAACACGAGCATAATCTTTGCCGTTTTCGCCGTATCGCTCACCGCAAGCATCATAGTTTTGTTTGCAAGCACAAGGCAGATAAGACACGGCTTCTCTCAGCTTTACAACGAGATGAGCGCGCTTTCCGACGATATAAACGCCCTGACGAAGAACTCGCCCGACAACGCGGCGAAAGAGCCCGAGGCGAACGACGAGATCACGGATATAATCTTCAAAACGAGATCCATGCATAACGTCATACGCTCGTATCTCGTGCGCGCAAAATCGGAAGCGCGTCACGACTCGATGACGGGAACGGGAAACAGAACGCTGTTTTCCGAGACGGTAAAGGAGATAGACGAAAAGATCGCGAACGGAACGGCGGATTTCACCATTTCCGTGTTCGATATAAACGGCCTGAAGGCGACGAACGACGAGTACGGTCACGACGAGGGCGACAGTCTGATAACAGACGCCGCGGAGGTGCTTAAGGAAACGTTCGGCAAAGACGTCGTGTACCGCATAGGCGGTGACGAATTCATAGCCATACTGGAAGAAACTCCGCTTGAGGAGGCTGACAACATAACAGAAAAGCTCGAGACGCGTATTGATATGCTGAACAAAAGCGAAAAGCGTCAGCAAATACCGCTTACGATATCAAAGGGCACGGTCGCTTACAGAAAAGGCGTTGACAAAAACTTCAACGCCGTGTTCAAGAGAGCGGACACCGTTATGTATCACGACAAAGCCGCCTTCTACCTCCGCCGCGGAGACAGAAGAAAAAAGAGGCTTGAACAATACCTCAAGGAAGACGAAAATTCATAAAAACACGGGGCGCCGGTTCGGCGCCCCTTTATAACTTACAGTTTATTTAAGTCCGTTTTTCATATTCTCAAGCGTTCTGACGAAGAATTCCTTTTCGTCTGCCGACAGACCCTTAAGAAGACCTTCGTTTATCTTGTCTATCCCCGCGTTCAGCTCCTCAGTCGTTTGCTTGCCCTTTTCCGTCAGGAAAACGTGCGTTTTGCGGAGATCGCTTTCGTCGACCACGCGGCTGACAAGTCCGTCCTTCTCCATTTTGCGGAGCGTTATGCTTATCGTCGGCGCTTTCATTCCCGTCTTGTCGACAAGCGAGAGCTGAGTTCCGCCGTCCTTGATGTAAAGCTGCGAGAGAAGCGCTCTGTACGAATTCTTGATACCGTGGTTTTCCGCCTCAACGCGTACCCTCAGCGTATAAAGGCGGTTGATCTCCTTGAGCAGTTCCGCCGTGTAGGCGCCTTTTTTTGTTTTCACTGTTTTATACCCCCCATCATTTGTTATTATAATTATAATGCATAGGATTTTAAAAGTCAACCGCTTTTTTCAAATTTTCATATGTTTTTCACAAAAACCGCAATTCAGACCGTTTTATGCACAAGCTCCGCGCGCCCGCCGTCGATTTTTATCACGCCGTAAGACGGTCTGTTCATATCGGGCAGCGAAATACTGCC
>CACZOH010000181.1 GCA_902782785.1 uncultured Ruminococcus sp.
CCGGAAGAAACGGCGGGCGAGCAATGCTCGCACCTGCAAGTCTCTCCGCGCGCCGCCCCATCTGTGATGGAGGGGAACAGGGGGTTTGGGGGTGGCGAGGCGTCAGCCGAGCCGTGAGGGGTGGGTAACCCCCAAAGAACGTCGCGAAGCGACACCTTTGAAGTCAAATAAATATAAATGATATTTTATACCTCTTTGAAGGAAAAGTCAAGTGTTTTTTGAATATTTATTCAAGTGATTTGAATATTTCTTTTATCCTGTCAACGTTGATCTTCTTTTTATCGCCCTTTACGGCGACGGTGAGGTTTGACGGCTTGAAAATTTCGTTCGCCGCTTTTATTATATCGTCTTTTGTCAGCTTTCCGTATTTTTCGTCCGTCGCGTCTTTTTTGAGGATGTGTCCCGTATACGCTTTGTTGAAATTGCAGGCTTCGGGATCGTCGAGCCATAAAGCGGTGTTCAACCGTTTGCCGGTAACGACGGAGCTGAAATCGAATTCTCCGCGCCTGACTGACAAAAGCGCCTTTGCCGTACATTCAAACGAGTCATAAAGGCTTTTGCCGCTCGTTTCATAAGTAAAGCTGATCTTTCCGACGTTGTTGTACTGCTCAAGCGAGTCGTCGATCGAATAAACGAGCGGATAAGCGCCGTACGACAGCGCCCCGTACATCGCTGAGTTTTCACCGTCGAAAAGCAGGGTGCTCAAAAGTCCCGCAACACCGTCCTTGTACCGCGTGAAATCTATGTCGAACGATATCCCCGCGCAGGTGTAATCTGACTGCTTTAATACCGTTTTTACGTTTCTTTTCTCAAAATCAGCGGGTACCGGCGCGATATTTCCGTGCGGCGCACCCGTTTTTTCAAGCGGCAGACGGTCAAGCGTTTCAAGCAGTTTTTCTATACCGGTATCCGTTACGCAGCCCGTAACGTAAATGAAAGTATTATCCGCCGTTACGTTTTCGGCTCTGTATCTTTCGAGCCGTTTCACGCCGGTCCCCGACACGATACTAAGACTGCCCGCGACCGGGTTTTCAAGCGGCGTGCCTTCCCATACCGCTTTTGACAGGATGCAGTCGATGTTGTTTTTATCGTCGTCCTCTTTTATCTCCGCCTTTACGCGCTCTCTTTCGACTGTAAGGTCGTTCGGCGTTACGTCGAGCGGATCGAACATCATCGCCATAACGCTGCACGCGAAATCGAAGCCCTCCGGCAGACCTTTTACATAAAACGTCGTGAATTCCTTATACGTCGCCGCGTTTATCTGCACGCCGTACTTGTCCGCGAGACGGTATATCTGCCCGTCCGTCTTTTTGTAAAGACTGCTGAAGACCGCGTGCTCGAACAGATGCGGCAAACCGGCGAGCTTGCTTTCTTCATACATATTGCCGGACAATATATACGCCGAAAGGCAGAAGGTATGCATACCGCCGTCGGTGTCGACGAACACGTCAACGCCGTTTGATCTATACGATGTTTCCATTATTTCACTATCACAGCGGCGTAGGCTTTCAGAGTGAATGAAAGCGCGCTTCCGTTTCTATTTGCGAATATATAGTCGTCGTTCAACGGGTCATATACGTCCGCCGTATCGGAGCCGGTGTCGACGGATATGCTTTTGTCTCTGTTTTCCGCGTTTACGAGCAGGAGATTGCCGTTTCTGTAAAGCGAGGCTATACCCTTGTGATCGCCTCCGACGTGAAACGGCTTGCCCTCGGACTGCGCGGCGCGTACGGCGTCCTCGATACCTAAGCATATTATCGCGTCGGTCCCGTCCGCGGTAAATCCGAAGTCCTCCGCGAAATATACGTGTACGCCGTCGTATCTCATACGCGAGATCATTTCTTTTTCACGGTCCGAAAGCGTGCAGGGCGGTATCAGAAGCGACTCAAAGAACACGCCGTTGTAAAGCGGCATATCTATAAAGCCCTCCGACGTGTCGGATTTTTCAAGCAGCTCTGAATCGACGAAATGATATACCGCCTGATTGTCGTTCAGTTCCTTTACCGTTTTCATAAGTCCGTCGGCGCAGGCGTTCTTTACCTTTGCCATATCGCCGTCCTTGTTCAGTCCCGCGATATCCGTCGCTGTGTTTTCGGCTATGGTGTTATAGGGATAATACAGAGCAATAGAGGTGAAATCCTTGCCCTTCATATTCTCGTCAACAGCACCTATACAACGGTTGTATTTACTGTATTTTTCCGGCTCCATAAAGTTTTCG
>CACZOH010000182.1 GCA_902782785.1 uncultured Ruminococcus sp.
CTTATGTGCGACACGCAGGAGACCTTAAGCCTGGCGCAGGCAAATCTTCTGAAGGACCTGAACGCCGTTGACGGATTGAATTTAAGCAATCCGTGGTGGGATCAGAACCTCGTTGCAAACTGCTCGATCGGCGGCAGACTATATTTCTGCACGGGCGATATTTCCATAATGGATAACGACGCGACGTGGGTAATGATGTTCAACAAAAAGATGATAAACGACCTCGACCTTGAATCTCCGTACGATCTCGTCAAAAACAACAAGTGGACGTTTGACAAGATGTATGAGATGATGCAGAAAGCGAAAAGCGATGAAAACGGCAACGGCAAAGTCGATTTTGATACGGATAAATTCGGATTTGTAACTCACAACTCCTCTCTCGGCGCATTCTATTATGCCGCCGGACTCAAGGTCGTCGATAAGGACGCCGACGATATCCCGTTCTTCCCGGAGCAGAACGCCGAGTTCGTAAACCTCGTTCTCGACAAGAGCATAAGGATCTGGTCGGATAAATCGCTCACATCCTCTGCTGACCGTGACGGTTTCGATATGCCCACGCTTCAGAGCATATTTGAAGAGGGACGCTCCCTGTTCTTGGGCGAGGTAATGCAGCTTGTGTTCCGTCTGCGCGCCATGGAAATAGACTTCGGTCTTATCCCGTTCCCGAAATACGACGAGAATCAGAAGAATTACGGTCACTTTGTTCACTCCACGTCCGCAATGCTCTCGCTCCCCGCGAACAGCACGAATTTAGAAAAAATAGCGGCGTTCGTTGAAGCAATGTCTTACGAATCCATGTATACCCTGACACCCGCGTATTATGAGACGGCGCTCACCGGTAAATACTTCCGTGACCCGGAATCGAAGGATATGCTTGACATAATACTCAAATCCCGTACCTTTGACCTCGGTTCTGTCCATATGTTCGACTGGGGCGGAATAGCCTCCGTCTTCACACAGCTTCTTTCAAAGGGCAGCAACGCCTACGCGTCAAGCTATCAGAAGAAGATAAAGAGCGCAAGAAAAGCTCTTGATAAAACGATCGATAAACTGCTTAAGTAAAAGGAATAAAATAAAGAACTGCCGCGATGAACGGCAGTTTTTTATGTTGAAATGAGGTGTCGCTTCGCGACGAATTGTGCGCCGCAATTTGCGGCTCCTTTGGGGTTCCCCTCCCCCCTATCCCGGAACCCCCACCGCTTTTCGCGGCGGGGAACCCCGGACCACCCCAAACCCCGCCATCCCCCCGAAGTTTCGGGGCTTCCGCAGACACGGGTCGTCGAGGGCGCCGACCCATACGGAGGGGTGTTTCTGACGGTTAAGTCAGATATTGAAGAAATGAAATATCGTACGTACAGTCAGCGAAAGAATTATCGTATCGGTCATACGTATCCGAAGGATCGGATAGATATATCGAAAAGTCTTTTTCAAGGAAGTGTAAATCGGTGGGCGTTACGGTATAGCTTGAATTTTTCTCTATCATATCAAGCTCCATCATCGTATAGACGAATACGGCGGTGAGGTTTTCCTCATCGAGCATTATATATTCAAGCACCTCCCATTTTTCTTCGGGCTCTTTCCATTGAATGATGTAGGCAGGCAGAGAAAAATGCTCTTCGTCGTATAAGAGCTTTCTTGATTTGACCTCAAAGCTGTCAAGCCCCGATTTAAACGCTGAAAACTTTTCGGCGTCGTCAAGCTTGCAGGTGAAATATATCGCGTAACCGTCAACGTCAATAGACGGCGTCCAGTGATAATAAAACTCGTTAAGCGTTGACGGCGTTTCTCTCGGAAACAATATAAGATATGAATTATAAAGATATGCCCCGTAACCGAAAAGGCTTTCGACCTTATATGCGGACGTGGTCATTTTGTTCCAGTCCTTGATTATTCCGGTATACATATACTGATAATCGTCTTTACTGTTTTTCGTTTTTGTGCAGCAGGTAAGCGAGAGGGTGAGGATTATAAGGGCGAGGATGAGTGTTAATATGCGTTTCATTGGAAGCTCCTTTCCGTGTTCTATTTATTAAGAGGGAAAAAATGCGAAAAAAGTTGCAGGTTTGGGATATAATTAACATAAAGTTAACAGTTATGAGCGGCTTTGCCGCGTTATGAGTGCTTCGCACGTTATGAGCGCAAGCGCGTTTTAAAGTACCGAAATTTCGGAGTGTGTCTGGCAGAAGGACTTGTTCTCGAATTTTGC
>CACZOH010000183.1 GCA_902782785.1 uncultured Ruminococcus sp.
AGGACTCAAACGGATGAAATTTCGAGATATTTTCGGCGCGGAGGAAGCAGGAATACGTCGGTATTCCAATGACGACAAACCGAAAAGAGCCGAAATAGCGCCGTTTGAGCGGGTTCGGATAACTCTTGTTACCCAAAGACTTTTTCAGCTGAACCTGACGGCAAGCACGGTCATATCGTCCGCCGCGCCATAGCGCTCCTCCGCTTCCTCAAGCACGGCAGCGCATATTGCCTCCGGATCCTTCGTATCTGTTGAACAGAGAAGGTCGCAGAGCCATTCCGTTTCCTCGTTCCCTCCCGTGACGCCGTCGCTCACCATCACGGCGGCGTCGCCGCGGCGCAGGGTGAACTCCACCTTTTCCGCGCAAAGCTCGCGCATGATGCCGACGGGCGGCGTGTGCGACGTTATCCTGTACGCCCTGCCTCCCCTGATTATGAACGACGGCGACGCGCCGCACTTGTAAAACGCCGCCTTACCCGTTATAAGATCCGCTTCAAGCAGATCTACCGTGGAAAAGCATTCCGCGCGTCTCTGTCTTATTATGTTATTCAGCGTTTCAAGCGTCACGCCGCGGTCGCACCCGGCGTAAAGCAGTCTTCCGAGCTCGATACCCGTCAGGCGCGACGATACGGCGGCGTCGTGTCCGCTCCCCATCCCGTCGCAGACGGCGCAGAAAACGCGGTCGTCGCATTCCGTGTAAAACGACGTGTCGCCGTTCACTATCTCCCGCTCCTTCGGCTTGTCCGACGTGCTCACCTCAGCCGATAAAACGGGAGCGCTCTCCGCGCGGAATACGGCGACTCCGTCCTCCTCGGTCACCTCCGGGTCCTTAAGCTTCACGGAAAGCGCCCTTTCCGCCGCTTTTTTCAGCTCCGACGCGCTCTGTCTTATGCGGCGCGCGTCCGCGCCGGAGGCGATGACGTACTTTTTTCTGCCGTCGCACACGGTTATGTCTCCGCCGAAAAGCTCGCGGTAATACGGCAGGGACGAGAGCGCCGCGCCGAGCTTTGCCGAAGCCTCGGGCGGTTTTTTCGCCGTACGTTTATTAAGTATTTTCGACAGGGCAGCAAAGTCGGAGGACGTGACGCCCGCCTTGTCAAGCTCCGTCAGCCGCCGTATATAATCGGCGGCGGCTATGTTCAGTTTCACGGCAATACCGTCGCCGTATTCGCATTTTTCACGCGCGGGAAGCGGCAGGTCATCCTTTGAAAGATGCTTCTTCCCGATCAGAAGTCCGGCGAGAACGTCCGTCTGCGCGCGGTCCGGTCCTCCGCAGACGCTTTTGTTCCTGCAGTCCGGGCAGAATTCCGAAAAAACGGAGCCGCACGAAGCGGACAGAGACGCTTTATCCGGTCTTCTCTCCGCTTTTGACACGTCGGCGGTAAGCTCCGATATGCTTTTGCACGCGTCCGCGAGCTTTTTCATCTCCGCAAGCTCTCTTTCGCGCTCGTCGGAGATGAAGGCGGCGTATGAAACGGCTGTTTTTTCCTTTGTGAAAACGGAGACGGGAAGTCTTTTTCCGAGCACTCCGAAATACTCGCCGAACAGCACGACCGCCGCGGCGGAAGCCGCCTCCGGCAGATTTGACGTAAGCGTTTCAAAGCCTCCGGTCTGAAGCCCCACGAAAAGCCCCGCGATAACGGAGAAAAGCACGCCGATATAGGCGGACAGGGGGCTGAGCAGACCGCAGATAAAGCCAACCGTTCCGTACAGCGGACAAAGCGTTATGTCGACCGCCGCGCCGCAGAGAAACCCTGCGACCACGCCGCGCAGAGCGCCTCCGCGCCTCGCCGCCGCAAGCGTCAGAAGCGACGCCGCAAAGGCGGAAAGCGAAACGCTTAAAACGGAAAGCCCTTTGAGCGACAGAACGACGGAGAAAATAACGGCGGCGAGCCCCGCCTCGTATTTCTGCGTATCCCTGTTCTCCTTATCCGTAAAGCAGGAATAAGCGTATACCGCCCCGCACGAACAGAGAATAAAAAACGCGCCCGCGAGCAGGTCGTAATATCTGAATCCGCCGTATATTATCCTCACCGCCGAGACCGTCAAAGCGCCCGCCGCGGACGACGCGATACGCGGCGCAAGCCCGTCGTTCAGCCGGTATACGGACGACTTGTCCCTGTGAAGGAAAAACGACAGCGCGTATCTGAACCCGAGAGAAACGATAAGCCCCGATAAGTACGTCACGGTTTTGTCGCCGCCGAGCACGAATGCGGAGATCACGGCGCCCGCCGCGGCGAACGGTATCCCTTCTCTTAACGCGCATACAAACGCCAGGCCGAGAGGTGAGGTTTCAAACAAAAGCTCCGCGCGCCCGAAAAGAAACGACGCGGCGCCGTATAACAGACCGTATAAAACGGCGTATCTTTTTTCCTTTAAAAACGACGCCGTTTTTTCAAAGAGCGGCATACCTTTTGTCAAACGTGTTATTTTTTCTTTCATTTTTTTCTTTTTCCTTTGCATTTTTCTTTTTTTACATCATACAGTATAAACGGCGATAAAGGTGTCGCACCTTAGTGTCGGTAAATATTGTTTTATACCGAGAAAAAGAAAAGAAACGGCGCGGCGGTATGCTTAATATCCGATTTAGTCGCCCGCTGACGAGAAAAAGCGCTTTTTTTAAAGGCGTTTTTCGTCAAAAAATACAAAAACCCCATTGATTTTTTCTTTTATATATGATATAATACAATAAATTAAATAACGAGAGGTACAACAGCAAAATGAAAAAAGCATTGTGTATCATCTTTGCCGTTCTGCTTGCTTCAAGCGCCGTGTTTGCCGCCGGCTGTGCAAATCAGGGCGGCGCGGGCGTAAATACGCAGACCGAGCAGGCGACCGCGGCGGAGGAAACGACCGAGCCGGAGGTCACCGAGATCCTGCCGGATCTTCCCGACGTCAGATACGACGGTAAGGTTTTCCGCGTAATCCTGCCCGACGGTATGCAGGCGACGGACGTTTTTACGGAGGATCATGAAACGTCTGACCCGCTCCATGACGCCGTATTCAAGAGAAACAACATAATAATGGACCGCTACGGTATAACGTTCGACGTATCGACGGACGATTACGCCGCGATAAACAGCAAGATAAGCAACAGCGTTAAGGCGGGCTCCGACGAGTACGATCTCTGCTACGTTCAGATGGTTTTCGGCTCTGCGCTCGCGCAATCCAACGCCGTGCTCCCGTTTGAAAAGCTGCCGTACGTGGACCTTTCAAAGCCGTGGTGGGACAAAGCCATAGGAAACGGCTTCTCCATAAGAAACAACCTTATGATGGTAAACGGAGACTTAAGCCCGACGAGCTTCAGCATCACGTCCTGCATGTACTTCAACAAGACGATGTTCGACAAGCTTGACCTTGAATATCCGTATCAGCTCGTAAAGGACGGCAAGTGGACGCTTGACAAGCTGTTTGAATATACGAAGGACATAACCGCCGACGTTGACGGCGACGGAAAAATAACGCCCGACAGCAAGGAGGATATCTACGGTCTTTCGTCCTGGTATCTCGACGTTCCGTACAGCTTCTACTACGCGGCGGGCGGTATGCTCGTTTCAAAGGATCAGGACGACGTTCCGTTCTACAATCCTCAGCTTGAGCGCGACACCGCAATATACGGAAAAATTTACGACGTTATAGTGACTAACAACGCGTACTATGAAACCAACGTATCCGACTTCCCGAACGTCGCAAAGCTGTTTGCGGACGGCAGAGCCATGTTCCTTGACGCAAAGCTGCACACCGCCGAGGAGCTGCGCGAAATGGATAACGAATTCGGCATAATCCCCGTTCCGAAGCTCGACGAGAGCCAGAATGATTACAAATCCTTCGTCAACGGAGCCGCCAGCATGATCTGCGTGCCCGCGACGGTCAAGGAATCCGACCGCGAATACGTTTCGATAATAATCGAAGCGATGGCGAGCGAAGCGTATAAGACCGTAACGCCCGTGCTTTACGAAACGTACCTCAAGCGCAAAATGACGCGCGACGCGGAATCCGCCGAGATGATAGACTACATAGTAAGAAACCGCGTTTTCGATATGGCGTACGTCAATATGCACGACGGAGTGGGCTCCTACGTGCGCGATCTTCTGCAGAACAAATCAACCGATATCGCGTCCTCGCTCAAGAAATACGCAAAGACCGCGAAAAAGAGAATAGAAAATGTCGTAAAGGCGTTTGACAAGAGCCTTAACAGCTGAACGGCATTATCAGGCGGGCTGTTGCAGCGGCAACAGCCCGCTTTTAGGTACAATACTGTAAGAAAAGGGGAAAAACATGACTTACCTTCAGAAACTGAAAGCGCTTGACGCCAAAAGAAACAACGGCGTACACGCCGAGCGTATATGCTCGGAGATCACGTATCTTGACGCGATATCAAAAAACGAAAACGGAAAATTCGACGCTCTTATAGAAAAAGCGGCCGATATGCTTCTGTCCGCCGCGGAAAAGGACGGCGTAATAACGAAGGAAGCGGCAAAAAAAGCCGAGGAAAGCCTTATGCCGCTTCAGCCCGAGGCAAAAAAATACACGGAATTATTCATTTCCCACGCGCATATAGATATGAACTGGATGTGGGGATATAACGAGACGGCGGCGGTCACGTACGACACGTTCCGCACGGTGCTCGACCTTATGCGGGAGTTTCCCGATATGACGTTCGGTCAGTCTCAGGCGTCGACTTACGAGATAGTCGAAAAATACTGTCCGGAGCTTCTGCCCGAGATAAAACAGCGCATAAAGGAAGGCAGATGGGAGGTGACCGCGGCGGAATGGGTCGAGCCCGACAAGAATATGCCGGACGGCGAATCCCTCACAAGACAGATACTGCAGTCACGCAAATATCTGTCAAAGCTTCTCGATATTTCACCGGACAGTCTCAACATAAACTTCGTACCGGACACGTTCGGCCACAACGCGAACGTTCCGGAGATACTGTCCGACGCGGGCGTGAAATATATGTATCACTGCAGAGGACACGAGGGACCGTGCGTTTACCGCTACGCTTCCCCGTCGGGCAAAAGCGTGCTCGTTTACCGCGAATACGCCTGGTACAACGGCGAGATAAGCCCGTTCAAATTTGAGATAGTGCCGCAGTTCTGCGCAAACGAAAAAGTAAACACGTATCTTTGCGTTTTCGGCGTGGGCGACCACGGCGGCGGACCGTCGAGGCGCGACATAGAGCGCATCGAGGAATACAAGAGCTGGCCTCTCACCCCCGTTATACGCTTCGGCACGTTCCGCGAGTTTTTCAGTGTGCTTGAAAACAGCGAAAACGAATATCCCGTTTACGACACGGAGCGCAATTTCCTGTTCACGGGCTGCTATACGACGCAGACGAGGATAAAGATGGCGAACCGCATAGCCGAAACAAGGCTGAACGAGACGGAGGCGCTCTCCGCAATGGCGTCCGTTATGGCGGGCGCGCCCGCGGAGCCGGACAGGCTTGACCGCGCGTGGAGAAACGTTTTGTTCAACCATTTCCACGACATACTCCCGGGCTCCGGCACGGTCGAGACGCGCGAGTTCGCGCTCGGGCGCTTCCAGGAGTCCATGGCT
This sequence comes from uncultured Ruminococcus sp., assembly GCA_902782785.1. Lineage (GTDB taxonomy): Bacteria > Bacillota > Clostridia > Oscillospirales > CAG-272 > UBA1248. The sequence goes on from CACZOH010000183.1 coordinate 5,560, forward strand.
GATATAAACGTATACGGAAACGTCTGCATGCGCAGGATCTCCGAGGCGACGGATACGTCGTCGATACCGTTTACGAAAACGCCGGAAACGACGTCGGAGGGCGGCGGCGCCGGTTATTTACAGGCGCAGAACACGCATTACAGATATACCGCCGCGGAGCGCGGAAACGGTCCCGTGCGCGCTTTTCAGCTTTTCAACACCACGGGAAAGGACCGCGACGAATATACGGAGATAACCGTATGGGATTACGGTTACGGGTTTGATAACGCGGAGATGACGGACGCGGACGGAAACGACGTACCGTTTGCCGTGCTGAACGGCGGCACGGGCTACTGGGGACACGTTTATTCAACGCTTCTCGTAAAAGCCTCCGTAAAGGCGTTCGGATATACGACGCTGATACTGAGACAGCGCGAAGAGGACGGACACAAGACGCTTCATCCGCAGGTCTACGAATACGTTGACAAGCATATAAACGACGCTCCCTTCATTCTTGAAAACGAACTGATCCGCGCGGTTTTCGACAAAAAAACGTGCCGTCTGACAAGCCTGATAAACAAGAAAACGGGTACCGGGCTGATCTCCTCTCCGTCCTGTTATTTCAAATATACAGACGAAAACCCGTTATACGGCATGACGAGCTGGCGCGTCGGTCCTTATATGAAGGTGCGCGACGTGAACGCGGAAAACGACGTTAAATATACGTATTACAACGTACATCCGCTCTATTCGCGTCTGTCGTACGAGGTCCGTTTCGGCACGTCGGAGCTTAACTGTACCGTGACGCTCAAAAAGGACAGTCCGACGCTTGAGTTTGACGTACGCGCCGACTGGTCGGAGGCGGCGGTACGCGGGCAGAAGGTGCCTCAGCTTTCCTTCTGCGTACCCATCGGATACGATAACGGCGGAAAATTCACCGCCGACATACCGTACGGCATAATAAAGCGTAACGAGCTTGCGCACGATATACCGGCTCTGTCCTATATCTGCGCCGACAACGGCGAGAACAGCGCGGCGCTTTTCACGGACAGCAAATACGGATACAGATATTACGGCAAGGAAATGAGCGTAACGCTCATACGCTCCGCGTACGATCCCGATCCGTACCCCGAGCGCGGCATACACGACATACGCATAGGCGTGTCGGTATCATCGCCCGATCAGGTCATGGATATCGCCGCCGCGTTCTGCCGCCCGCTCGCGTTTCTGTCCGCCACGAAGCACGGCGGCAGTCTGCCGCTGCGCTCTTCCCTCTTTGAGACCGAGGGCGACGTAAGAGTATCGTGCGTAAAGCAGGCGGAGGGCAAAGACGGCATCGCCGTGCGTATTTACGATACCGAAGGTAAGGATCAGAAAGTCAGACTGACGTTCAGAACGCCGGTAAAGGCGGCGTTCATAACGAGAAGCGATGAAAAAGAGCCGGCGCCGGCGGAAACGGACGGCTGCAGGGTGACGCTTGCCGTGTCCGCGTACTCCGTGACGACGGCGGTCATCAGATTCAAATAAGAGGTTTTTATGAAAAAGAAACTGACAATACTTCACACAAACGACATACACGGGGATTTTCTCCCCGTGCGCGGCGCGTTCGGGATGTATAAGGGCGGACTTTCACGCCTGTCCGGATACGTCAAAAAGGTGCGGAGCGAGGAGGAGAACGTCATCCTCGCAAACGCGGGAGATATGTTCCGCGGCTCCGTCATAGACTCCGAATTCATGGGTCTTTCCACGATAGAGCTTATGAACATACTCGCGCCCGACGTTACGACGATAGGAAACCACGAGATAGATTACGGCATAGCGCATCTTCTTTTCCTTGAAAAATGCGCGAGGTTCCCGATAATCAACGCGGATTTATACATAACGCTGAACAACGCGAGACTTTTCCGGCCGTATCTCAATATAGAGATAGGCGGTATGCGCGTGATGTTCATAGGACTTCTTACGGAGGAGGTCATAAGCTCCACAAAGAGCGAAAGAGTCATAGGCACTTATATAAACGTCGCGGAGGCGGCGAAGGAGGTCGGTATAATCGCCGACAACTATCGCACGAAGGACACGGATATCCTCGTGCTTCTGACTCATATCGGAATTGAAAAGGACAGAGAGCTTGCCGCGCTTCTGAACAGCGAATGGGGCGTCGATATGATCATCGGCGGTCACTCCCACACGTTTATGGAGGAGCCGGAGGTGGTAAACGGCATACCGATAGTCCAGGCGGGAACGGGCTCCGGACAGATAGGCAGATTTGACATAGTCTACGACGACGAGAAAAAGAAGATAGTCGATCTGAAATGGCGTCTTCAGCCTATCGACGAAAGCACGGCGCCGGTCGATCCGACGGTCGAACAGCTCCTTCAGAGATACAAAACGGAGACGGACGCGAAATACCACCGCATTGTCACCACGTTCGCCCGCGAGCTGACGCATCCGACGAGGATACAGGAGACGGAAATGGGCAACCTTTACGCCGATCTTCTGCAGGAGGATTCGAGCTTCGATATAATGCTGATGGGCTCCGGAGCCATACGCAAAAAGGCGATGGGTCCGATAGTGGAATATCAGGATATGACGGAGAACACGCCGTTTGACGACAAGCTTTTTATGATAAAGGTCACGGGAAACGAGTTCCGCCGTATGATACAGTACGTTATGCGCGACGAGGCGTGGGAGGGACACACGGAATTTTATCAGTTTTCAAAAGGCGTCCGCATAGTCTACCGCAAGAGCACGCACAAGCTTGAGGAGCTGTCCTTCAGAGGCAGGGAGATAGAGGACGGCGACGAATATCTGATAGCGATGCAGACGTACCACTACAACAATTTCGAACAGTTCTTCAACGTGCCCTTTGAGCCGATTAAACAGCGTATGCGCCCGCGCGTGGTCGCGACGTCCGTAAACAACATAGTGGAGGAATATTTCTCCACTCACAAGGGACTTGACGCGCACGTCGAGGGCAGAATAGTGATACTCGACTGATACGGGTGGCTGAAATGATTTTCAATTCAAAAAAAATCCGCGGATCTACGGCTTTCATACTGTCCGTAATCACCGCTTTATCATTTATGTTTACCGGAGGTCTTTCGGCAATGGCGGAAAACAAAACAACACTTTTATATAAAGAGGGCGAGACAGAGACGGCTAAGCTCGTGAACAACACGTACGCGGTGCAGTTCAAGGTCGACCGCCCCTTCAAAGAGCTTCTGATACACGTTGAGCTGGCGGACAAGGCGGACAAAAAGGGATATTTTACGGCGGAGCTTTACCGCTTTGTCAAAAACTACTCCGAAACGCTCAAAAACGCGCCGCTTCATACCGCCGGTATAACGGGCGTCTCAACGGGAGAGGACGCGTCATTTGCGTTCGATGAAACAGAGGCGGGAGAATACCTTTTGTATCTTCATAACGCGGGCGGAAACCTTTATATAGGTCTGTCGGAGGGAAACGGCGCGAGAACTTATATGAAAGCGTCGGAGCATCCGCTCTCCGCAAAGGTCGCGCTCACTTGGGCAGGCGCGGAGGGCTCGCTCGGAGAGCTTACGGAAAACCGTTTTGAATTCGTGACGACCGCGGACACGTGGGTCGCGACGGACGGGCTCGGCAGAAAGATCGGAAACTCAAGCGAGGACACAAGGCGGCAGAACAAGACGGTGGGTCTGTTTTTCCACACCTGGCACACCTCGAACAGTCTGCTCGGCTCGCGCAACATTACGGAAATACTTAAAGAGCATCCGGAAATACAGAACGATTTTTCAAGTCCGTTATGGGGGAGCGCGGGCGCGTACCACTGGAACGAGCCGATCTGGGGCTATTACCAGTCAAACGACGAGTGGGTACTGCGCAGACAGGCCGAGCTTCTTGCGGACGCGGGCGTTGACGCCGTCTTCTTTGACAACACAAACGGTACGGCGACCTTTATGGACGACGTGCTGACGCTCTGCCGCGTATGGTCGCAGGCGAGAGCCGACGGAGTAAAAACGCCGCAGATATCCTTTATGCTCCCGATGTTCGATTACGACCTTGTGGCGATCCAGCTGCGCGAGATATACGGAAAGCTGTACGGCAAGGGCATATACAAAGACCTGTGGTTTTACTGGAAGGGCAAGCCGCTCATAGTCGGCTATCCCGGAAAGCTGAACAGAAGGGACGCGGCGGACAAGGAAATACTTGATTTCTTCAACTACCGCGTAATAAATCATTCTCAGTCAGCCGACAACGTGCAGGTCCGGGACGATAACGGAAAGCCGCTCGTGATGGGCGCGATACAGCAGGAGATAAAGGCAAAATATCAGCTCTGGAACTGGATATCCGTTTATCCTCAGCTTATAAACAAAAACAAGGACGGCACGCCGGAGCAGGTCGCCGTAGCGATAGCGCACAACTGGTGCAAAGAAACGCACCTGACCGCGATGAACAACCCGAAATATCAGGTGTTCGGCCGCCATTACGACCCGAAAACGGAGCAGGTCGACGACAGAGAGAACGCAAAGCTGTACGGCAAATATTTTGAAACGCAATGGGAATACGCGCTTGACGTCGATCCCGAGTTCATCTGGGTAACCGGCTGGAACGAATGGGTCGCGGGACGTTTTGAGGATTTCTGGGGCGTGAAAAACGCGTTTCCCGACAATTTCAGCGACGAATACAGCCGCGACATAGAGCCGTCTAAGGGCGATCTGAAAGACCATTATTATTATCAGCTCGTCAACTATATAAGAAGATACAAAGGCGTCTCGGCTCTGCCGTCCATAGACGAGCCCGTGACGGTCGACATAGAAACGGGCGACGGCTGGGAGAAGGTCGCGCGCACGTATGAAACGTACGGAAACGACACGTTCGACCGCAGAACGCGCGGCTATATCAATAACGAAACGAAGACGAGTTACAAATACGTAAACGAGACGGGCAGAAACGATATAGTATCGTCAAAAGCGACGTACGACGCGGAAAACCTGTATTTTTCGGTAAGGACAAAGAACGACTTAACGCCTTATACGGATCCCGCATGGATGCGCCTTTTGCTTGAGGTGGCGGAAAAGGACGGAGCCGCGGTCGAAGATGATAACTGGGAGAGCTTCCAGTACATCGTGAACAGGCAGACGCCTTTAAGCGAAAACCGCACGGCCGTTGAAAAAAGCACGGGCGGCTGGAGCTGGAGCCCGGCGGGCGAAACGGATTACTCTGTAAGCGGCAAAACGCTTCAGATAGCCGTACCGAGAAAGCTTCTCGGCATAGACAAATGCAGTTCTTTCACCGTCAACTTCAAGTGGTCCGACAATATGCAAAACGACGGCGACATACTCGATTTCTACGAAAACGGCGACGTCGCGCCCGAGGGCAGATTCAAATACTGTCTGTCGGTCATAGACGCTCCCGTAAGCGCGGAAGAAACACAGACCGCGGCGGAAACGGAAAAACAGACGGAATACGATCCGGAACACGGCAGAATGGGCGCGGACAACAAAACGGCAGGCGCGTTTCCGATAATCGCGGGAGCGGCCGCCGCCGCTGCCGTCGGCATCGCAGCCGCGGTCCTGATCGTCAAAAAGAAAAAAAGAGGTAAGTAAAATGAAAAAAACAAGAATTACCGCTCTGATACTCATTTTCGCGGTGCTTTTCACGATCGCGGCCGCGGCGGCGAACGCCGTGCCGTCCGTAAAGGGTGAAAGCTCGCACACGGAAAAGGAGATATATCCGGGCGTCACGCACGCGGAGATATACACGCCGTCAACGGAGAGCACGTATAAGAACCAGCATATAAACGTGCTGAAATTCGATCTGAAACAGCGCGATCTCTATCTTGACACGTTTTATTACAACAACAGCGCGACAAAGCTCGCGACGGTGCAGAACGACGTCAAGCAGTACAACAGCACTCATGCCGACAAGACGGCGATAGCCGCCGTAAACGGCGATATGTGGATGGTCGCGTATTCTCAGGCGAGGATAGAGGGCAAGGAGCATACGAACGCTGCGATGCAGGGCTACACGGACGACGTCGTCAAAAAGGAAATGACCGTCTCTCGCTCATATAACGTTGTGGACGGCGAGATATACACGTCCGGCACGATAAAGCAGGAAACTCCGTACGCGGGTCCGTCATGGTCCTTCGGCATAACGGACGATTTCGTTCCCGTCCTCGGTCAGCCGACGGTCGACATAACCGCGACCGACAAAACAAACAACAAATCGGTAAAGATAGACGGCATAAACCGTCTGCCCGCAAACAACGCGATAATAATGTATACGGACAGACTTATGGGCTCGCTCACGGGCTTTGCGCTCGATTCCTCGTACGAGATACTTCTTGAATTCGACGAGGATTACACGCCCGCCCACGGGATGAACGTGACCGGCACGGTTAAGGCGATATACGGCCCGGACGATACCGCAAATCCCGGAAAAATTAACGAAAAGCAAATGGTGCTCACCTCGCGCGGGACGACTGTAAGCAAGCTCAAACAGTTTGCGATAGGCGATAAGATCAATATAACCGTATCCGTCGGCGATATCCAGGGCAACGCCGAGAAGTGGCAGAGAGTACAGTCCTCGATAGGCGGCAACATAGTCTATATCAAAAACGGCGTTCTTACCGGAAACGGCATCGAAGGCGGCTATCCGACGACGATGCTCGGCTACGACAGGGACGGCAAAATACTGATGATCACGATGGACGGCAGAAACAAGGGCGGCGTCGGCGCGTCGGCGGCGAGATATACCCAGCTGATACAGGATCTCGGTCTTTACGAGGCGTTCATTCTGGACGGCGGCGGTTCTATGACCATGGTCGTCGCGGACAGCGCGGATTATACGTCGTATAAAATGGTCTCCACGCCTACGGACACGAGCGGCGCGAGAACGGTCAACAACGCCTTCGTGCTTGCGTACGGTCCGCAGAGAGCGACGCAGGGCAAGATAGAAATAGAGCTTCCCGCGGAGATAGACGACGCGACGAACATTCAGTTCCCGACAAAATCCTACGTCTCCTCGCTCGTCAGCACGACGAACCAGGCGGCCGCGTCCTGGGAAAAAGGCTGTCTTAAGCTGACCGTCAAGGATTTTGACACCACTCCGGGCATGGCGGACCCTTACGCCGCGTTCAGCTACCAGGGCGTAAAGAATAAAGCGAGCGCAAACACGTATAAATACATAACTTACGTTTATATGATCCCGGAAACGAATTCGCGCGCGTCGTACGGCTCCGAGATATTCTGTCAGTGCGAGGGCAGAGGCGCCGAGGGCGGACAAAGCGTGACGGGCTCGGTCAGACGCACGGGCAAATACGAATACGTCACCTTCAACGCCTCGTCGCTTTCAAAATGGAAAGGCAGTATAACCGGTCTGCGTCTCGATTTCTTCTACGGCTCCATGGCTGAGGGAGACTGCATCTACATCCACAACATCCTTCTGTCCGAAACAAAGGACGAGGCGAACCGTAAGGGCGCGGAGACGGCGGAGGCGCTCAACACCGCCGTTACGCCGGGAGACGTCAACGGCGACGGATACGTCAACAACAAGGACGTCGTCGCGCTGTTCAAATACGTATCGGGCGACGCGGAAGCGGTCACGGTGACCGACGCGCTCGATTTCAACAATGACGGCGCGGTCAATAACAAGGACGTAACGGCGCTGTTCAAGGCGGTGTCAACGTGATCGGCATAAAAAGGACAGTGATATATCTGCTCTTATCGTCGATACTGCTTTCATCCGCCTGCGGCGCGGTGCCGACGGTCGCGGAGACGGAAACAGAGACGGAAAAAGAGACGGCGGAGATCACGACGGCTGTGACCGGGGAAATAACCGAAACGGAAACAGAAGCAGAAACAGAAACGGAAACAAAGACCGAAACTGAGGCGGAGCCCGCCGAACCGGAGAATAAAGCTTTGATCTATGATGATATAAAGGCTCTGTGGATATCGCAGTACGATATGTCAGGCATATACGCAAGCGGCGGCAAGCAGAGAAATAAAGAGGAATTTACAAAATTACTCACTATTGTACTTGACAACATCGTAAAAAATCATTATAATACTATTATATTTCAGGTAAGACCGTTTGCGGACAGTATGTATCCGTCGGAGGTATATCCACCGTCCTACATAGTGACCGGCTCTTACGCGAACGCGCACGAATACGACCCGTTTGAAATTTTGATCGAGCTTGCGCATGAAAGAGGACTGTCCGTTCAGGCGTGGATAAACCCGATGCGCGCGATGCTCACAAAGGAAATAGCGCTCGTATCAAACGAGTATAAAATAAAGCAGTGGTGGGACGACAAGACGCTTAAGTCACAATATCTGCCGGTCGTGTCGGACCGCGTGTATCTGAACATCGGCGAGCCCGAGGTAAGGCAGCTGATAGTTGACGGCGCGGCGGAGCTGCTTTCAAAATATGACGTTGACGGGCTTCACATGGACGATTATTTCTACCCGACGACCGACGCCTCCTTCGACCTGAAGACCTATAACGCCTATAAAGCCGACGGCGGCAAAAAGAACCTCGGCGCTTTCCGCAAAGAGTGTCTGTCCGAGCTTGTAAAAGCGCTGTACGAGACGACGAAAGCATCCGTCGCGGGCAGGATCTACGGCATAAGCCCGGCGGGGAATATGCAGACTGTGATCAACAGCCACTACGCGGACGTCAAAAAATGGTGCTCCGAGGACGGCTACATAGATTATATCTGCCCGCAGGTATATTTCGGTTTTGAACACAAGACCGTGCCGTTTGACAAAACGTGCGACCGGTGGCAGAGCATAATAAAAACGGACAGCGTGAAGCTGATAATCGGAATGTCGCTCGGCAAGGCGAAATCCGGCGTTGACCAGTACGCGGGCGCGGGCAAAGACGAGTGGTCGAAGAACAAGGACGTGCTGCTGAGGTGTCTGCAATACACGGAAACGCTTGAAAAATGCACCGGCGTCGCGTACTTCTGTTATCAGTATTTCTATAACCCGATAAGCGGCGCGGAGGAGTCCGCGACAAAAAAGGAACGAAACAACTTTGTTCCGTATCTTGAAACGATAACATGGCAATAAGCCTGATTATAAGAAAGGAAGAAAACATGAAAAATTTATTTAAGGTTATCTCCGTCGTTATCATCGCCTGCATGGCATTAGCGGCGTTTGCGGCATGCCAGCCGTCAGCCCCTTCGACGACGACAGCGGCAGAAACAAAAGGAACGGAAACAAAGGCAGCCGAGACGACGGCGGCCGCTACGGAAGCCGAAACGACTGCGGCTGAAACTCAGACGGAAGCGATCGAGACGGAAACGACAGAGGAAGTCACCACCGAAGCCGAGACCGAACCCGAGGAAACGGGCGACGTTATAAAGATAGGCACGCGTGAAGAGCTCTTTGCGTTTGCGGACAACATCCTGAACGGAGACGAAGATTACTCCGACAAGACGATAAAGCTCACCGCCGATATCAACCTTGACCCGACGCTTGAAGGCGGCAAGAACTGGATACCGCTCGGAACGGATCAGCTTTATGACGCCGTTATAGACGGCGACGGCCACGTCATCAACGGTATGACGATCACGCCCGACGACCTTGAGGTAGCGGGTAACGACGGCAAGGTATACGGCTCCGGCTTTATCGGCATAAGCAACTCGTCCATAACGATAAAGAACATCACCTTTACGAACGCTCTCATCAACTCCGATACGAAGCACTGCGGCTGCGTCATAGGCTCAGTCGAAGGCGCGGGCAACTACGTTGAGCTCGACCACGTAACGGTCTCCAACCTCACGCTGAACGGCGGCGTCGGCGTTGACGGCGACATCAACGGCATAAGCTTCAGAGTCGGCGGACTTGTAGGCGCCAACATAGCGGGCGCAAACCTTGAGATCCACGACTGCTCTATAGAGAATTCCAAGCTCTTCGGCTTCCACAACCTGGGCGGCATACTCGGCAACTCGAACGAGGGTATGTACGAGGTCACCAACTGCAGCGTAAAGAACGTTGAGCTGAACTACTCCGCGGGCTACGCCACAAACGAAAAATACCAGGTGGCGGCGGACATCAGATATTTCGCCGACATATTCTACAACGTAAACAACTACTGGGGCGAATATCACACCGATTTCGATAAGGAAAACGGCAACAAATACGAGAACATCGATTCCTACGACGTAAAATTCGACATTCACTACAAGGATGAAGAAGGCAAATCCGCTGATTATCCCGCGGAAGACGGCATATATCCGACAGTCGGCGGAAGCGTAATCAGACCGAGAGACGAAAGAGGATACTGATCCTTCAAAAAAGACTCACGCGCCGAACGTCCTGCCGTGACAATCAAGTAATTTGAAAACGTTCGGAAGCGACCGATCCGGCGCGGTTCAGACAAAGATAATGCCGGGATTGCGGAAATGCAGTCCCGGCATCTTTCTGTTTTTTACGGAGGTTTTATGAAGACGAAAAACGTCACTCTTACGCCGCTCACACCCGACGACCGTGAGCAGTTCATCCTCGACAATCAGCGCGCCTTCAAATACGGCGCAACGGAGGAATTCGGACAACGGGACGCCCATTTCGAGGAGGAGGGCGAGATCATTTCCCGCGAGACGATCGAAAAAAGTATCGACGGCGGCACCGCGTACCGCATCCGATGCGGCGGAAAGACCGTCGGCGGTCTGGTGGTCGTGATCGACGAAAAAACGCAGCGCAATCGCCTTGACCTTTTGTTTGTGGATCCCTGCGCTCACAGCAAAGGCATCGGACTTGCCGCATGGCAAAAGGTCGAGCGGCTTTATCCCGATACGGCGGTATGGGAGACCTGCACGCCATATTTTGAAACGAGGAATATACACTTTTATATCAACAAGTGCGGCTTTCACGCCGTGGAATTTTTCAACCGTTTCCATCCCGATCCGCACGATCCAGCAACGGGGGAAGAAAACAGCTATGACGACGGCGACGGCTTTGACGGAATGTTCCGTTTTGAAAAGAAGATGAAATAGAAAACGGCGGGAGCTTTTACGTTGTTTCCGGTCCGTGAAGTACAAAAACGACCTGAGGTGTCTTACCTCAGGCCGTTTTGGTTTATTATGCCTTATTCGTAAAGCTTGCTCATATTGCAGAGCTTTCTGTACTTCTCCTTAGCCTGCTTTTCCGCGGCGGCGAAGAGCTCTTCCGCGCGCTCGGGGAACGCTCTGACGAGGGAGTTGTATCTCGTCTCGGTCATGATGAAGTCGCGGTATGAGAGCGTCGGCTCCTTGGAATCGAGCGTGAACGGCTGCTCCGCGTCGGGATTGAAGCGGAAGTTGAACCAGTAGCC
>CACZOH010000184.1 GCA_902782785.1 uncultured Ruminococcus sp.
CGTAGCGTGCCTCGCGCTTGCCGGCATAGTTGTTGCAAAGAAAATCAAATAATTGACAAATAAATAAACGAAAAGGCTGCCGTTCAAAGCGGCGGCCTTTTTTCACGCCTTGCGGCGCGGTTTATTCTTTGTCCCAGGCGGATTTTATCATATTGCAGGCCTCGTCGGCGGTGACACCGGCTTTTTTTGCGGCGCGTATAAAGTCGGAAACGGGCAGAAACCGGCTTTTGCGTTCTTTTTTTTCGTCATCGGAAAGGGAGGCCACGTAACATCCGCTTCCGGCGCGCGTTTCGATAAGCCCGTCCGCTTCAAGCAGATCCCACGCGGAGCGCACGGTTATGACGCTCACGCCCGTCTGCGATGCTACGGCGCGTATCGGAGGCAGCGCCTCGCCCGCGGGGAGCGCGCCGGACAGTATCTGTTCCGACAGCTGCTCGTATATCTGTCTGTACGCGGGTCTGTCGGATTGAATGACCGATATATACATCAGACTTCAGACGTCTCAAAGCTTTTGACGGCTTTTTTAACGCAGACGATATTCAAAACCGCGTAAATCGCCGCGCAGACCGCAAAGAAGACCGCCTGCGCGATCCACACCGCGCCGCCTGTCGGGAACACGTCAAGGTACGTTTCGACAAGGGAAAAGAACGGGACAACTTCGGACAGCGGCTTTGCGGCTATCATAAAGCCCTCAAACAGGATCATGAATCCGAACATGAAGACGGCCGAGACAAGGAAGCGCTTGCCCGCGGTGTGCGGAGATTTGAAATAGTGCGGTATATAAGAGAGGTTGAAAACGCTGAATACGAGAAGATAACCGCCGAGAAGCGTCAGGGACGCGTCCGTTCCGGCGTCGTTCGCGCCTTTGCCCATCGCGTGGCTGAGAAGCGAGACGGCGGCGAAAATGACAAGCGAGACAAGCTGTATGAGGACGACGAAAATCATCTTGCCCTTGACCGTATCGGCTTTTGAAACGGGCAGAAGGAGCGAGAACAGCGGATCGTTGTCCGCGGACGCCTGGACGAACGAATAGAATATCGCGTTGCAGATAAAGAAGCCCGCGACAAGATACGGATAATTCGGTATCAGTATAAAGAATGAAAAGAGCAGGAATATAGGCACCTGAACGGGCAGGCAAAGGGAGAATTCTTTATATAACAGGTTTTTCATTTGTCAGTCCTCCTGTTCCGTGTAGATCATAATGGATTCAAGATCGGCGGGCGCAGTGCGGCAGTCTGCGAATTTGTCCGCGTCCTCCGTTTTTATAAGCGCCGTGAAGCCGAAAGCGTTGGACTTGTGACCGACAACGTACCGCTCCCTGCCGGAAAGAGCGGCGCCGTCGCCCGATACGAGGCGGTAACCCTCGCAGAATGAAGTGACGTCCTGCGACGCAATAAGCTTTCCGTTTTTGATGTAGGTGATGAAATCCGCGCATTTTTCAAGGTCTGAGATTATATGGGTGGAAAACAGTATGCTTCTCTGTCCGTCCGATATGACGGAGCGGAAAATGTCGAGCAGATCGTCGCGCGAAACGGGATCGAGCCCGCTCGTCGGCTCGTCGAATATAAGAAGCTTCGCGTTGTGGCAGAGAGCGAGCGTCAGGGCGTATTTTACGCGCATACCGGCGGATAATTCGCTGACCTTCTTGTTCTCGTCAAGATTGAAACGCGTCATATATTCGCGGTACAGACCGTCGTTGTAGTCGTCGTAAAAACGGCGCGTCACGGACGTCAGCTTTTTAAGCGTCGATTTTTTGTAGCAGTCAAAGCCGCCCGTAATAAATCCGATCTGACGTTTGCATTCAGTCTCGTTCTTGTCGAACGGCAGACCGTTTATATATACCTCGCCGCCGTCTTTTTTGATAAGGTTGAGCATGGATTTTATGGTCGTCGTCTTGCCGGCGCCGTTGCGGCCGATAAAACCCATGATGTAGCCGGGCTCAAGCGAAAACGATACGTTGTCGAGCACAAACCCGCTGTACTGTTTGCAGAGTCCGTTTACTTCAAGCAGATTCATAAAGCCCTCCTGAATTGTGCTTATTCTATATACACAATTATACCACGCCCGTGCCGTTTTGTCAATAGGGTAAATAAAAGATTTGTCTGATACGGCGCGGCGGCAAAAAAAACAGCGCGGCGCGGCTTTTTCTCATTTTTTATTTATTCTTTAATATATTATATGCCCGTTCGCCGGTCGGAAGAGCTTTCCCGTATGCAAAAAGGCGGCTTTGCGCGGTGAATACCGCGGCTCAGAACAAAAGCCGGACAAGATACGCCGCCGCCGTTCTATATATTGTTTTTTTATATAAATCCCATAAAAAAAACAGATACTTAAGCCAAAATTTTTAGCAAAACTATTGACAAAACACGAAAATAATGGTATATTTTTATTATCCAAAGCTATGCGTGTATTCGCAGGCAAAAAAGTTAAAAGAAGGAGAGACACATGAAAAAACTTTTATCAGTTTTGATCGTTTTCGTCATGGTCGCAGCTATGTTCGGAACAGCTGCCGCTGCCATGAACGTGGCCGCAGACGATACGACCAAGGTTTGGACAGGCAACAAGGATATTGCCATGTCCTTTGATACGTTTTTCCTTGACGGCGTATCCCACATGGATATGGGTTGGGGTGCTGACGGCGGCGCCGCCGGCAAGCTCACCAGCAATCCCGTCACGGTAGGCGATCATCAGAACTTATCGATGCGCGGTTGGGCGGGCATCAAAGGCGATCCCGCTATAACCGATTTCGGTTACAGGATCAACGGCGGCGAAGCTGTTTATGACGCAGCTTTCAAAATTGAAGCCGAGGGTCCGGTAAAAGATGCAGGCGGCGAATACCGTATGCTTATAACCGTTCCGATAGCTGGACTTACAGAACCGACGCTCATTACAGCCGTTGCAAAGGGTGACAACGGTCAGGAATATGACTTCATTGAGTTCTCGGTCAACGGACAGTACGGCGACGCTCCCGCAAGCGACTATGCGGAAATGCCCATAGACAGAGCCGCGGGCGGCGTAGGCGTATGGATCAAAAAAGGCAGCGAAACCGCGACCGTGAAATTCACCACGGCCGGCGCTTTCAAAGGCATCAGCTTCAACTCTCAGTACTGGGCTTCCAACGCTTCCGCGACCGGCCCCGAGGCCGATTGGAAAGTTGAGCTTTACAAGTTCGCATACAACACGGAGAACACTCTTGAACAGGCTCCCGTAGCCTCCAAGGAACTCCATTCCATCGCTGATAACGTTCCCGTATTCGAATTCAATTTCGATGAACAGGAAGCCGGCACGTACATCGTAAAGGTTTCCATAACGAACCCGGAATTCGAGCAGGAAATCGGCGGCGCAATGAAGAAACCGTACGTTGTTCTTCCGTCGATAACCAATCCCGATGAAACAAAATTTGAATTCAGCGGAAAAGCGTTCAACCTGAGCCTGTACGGCGAAAAGGTCGAAGGCGACTTCTACGTAGCCAACCCCGAAGAGACTGAAGTCCCCGGCGATGATCCCGGCGAGATCCTTCTCGGCGACGTCAACGGCGACGGAAACGTCAACAACAAGGACGTTATAGCGCTCTTCAAATATGTAAGTGAAGACGAGATCCCCGATTTTGTAGTTGAGGCCGCAGATATAAACGAAGACGGCAAGATCAACAACAAAGACGTATACAGACTCTTCAAGCTGGTCAGTGAAACTCCCTCCGGTCCCGAGGATACATTCCTCAGACACGCGCTTGACAGACTTATGGTAGGCGGTCAGGACGTATCCGGTCAGGAAACGGCAGCCATGAAAGCGGGTACCGAAATAACGATACTCGGCTGGGCTGTCTTCACCGACGGATTGAAGGAGATGGCTTATGAAGTAGACGGCGAAAGATTTGCCTGTGAAGATAACTTCAGAGACAGAGCCGACGTTGCCGCGGCATTCAGTTATCCCGAAGAGTACGGTTTACACTGCGGCTTCGGTACCGACGCGAAATTCATGTCCTGCACCGGTTCCGACGCTATCGAGTCCGGTGAACACACGCTCTCTATAATCGCAATTGCAAACGGCGGCTTTGAGAAGGTCATAAAGACCATCACGCTCACCGTTACCGACGAAGACCCCCCCGCCAGGCCGGCTATAACCAAGACTTGCGTTGACGGCGCTCCTCAGAACAACGGCATATTCAGCCCGGGCGGCTGGACAGGCGCCAACTACAAGATAACGAAATTCGGTTATACCGTTGACGGCGGCGAGCCGATATTCGACCACATCAGACTCCAGGAGCTTGATGCAAGCGACCCCGTTAAGCTCGACGCCAACGCGGGCCCCAACGGCGTAAGATTCTTCGCCGACATCCCGCTTACCGAGCTTACCGCCGGGGATCACGTGATCAAACTCGTGTGCCAGGTGGAAGACGTTGACGAAACGGTCCTTGAACTCGGAGCTCAGGCAACGTTCACGGTACAGGGCACGATTCCCGTAGTAAAGCTGATCGTTGACGGCTCGGTCTCGAAGGCGGAAGTTAAGCCCTCGAACGTTGAGATCTCGATGAACGGAAGCAACCTCGTCGTTAAGACGACGGGCGACGACCCGTGGTTTGCGGCAGCTCTGCCGGACATCGCGGTCGACGAATTTGAATCCTTTACCATTAAATTCAAGACAAACAGCGCCATAGGCGGCAACAACACCTACCTCGCAGACGGAAAACTCAACTTCACGGGCGAGTCCGGCGCATGGAAGCCTCACGGCATGAACGGCATGGAAGACAACGAATGGCACGAAGTAACGTACAATCTCGCCGATTTCCCGTACTTTGCCGGCAAGACTCTTAAATACGTCCGTTTCACCGCTCCCGCGGCTGTTGACGGAGTGATGGAAATAGAGTCCATCACGTTCAAGAAAGCCGGAGAAGCTCCGGAGATTACCGTGTTCGCTTATTCCGCAGACTGGTACGCATACGCCGGTGCATTCGTTTCCACGACCGGCTACGTTGACAAACTTGTAAAAGAAAATCTTCAGACCTATGAGCTTCATTCCGATCCCAACTCCGATATAGTCGGCTTCTACGGATGGGCTGCTCTCAATAACAGCAAAATCACGAAGTTCGGCGTCAAGATCGACGGCGGCGCCATGATCGATTCTCCTCTCGCAAGAGAGCAGAGCGCGGATCTTGACCGCACTGCCGAGCTTGCAAACGCGGGCATAGTGAACGGCGAGGGCTTCTGGACGGTATTCTTCTATACCTCCGCAGGCGCAGGAAAGCACAACGTTGCTATCTACGCGATAGACGAACTCGGCGGCGAGCACGAGCTGTTCAACTACGACTATGAAGCCGTATCGGTTGACCCCGCTCAGTGGCTCTGCGATCCCAACAATACCGAAGCGCTCCAACCCGGTCTCTGGGCGTTCCCGGCAGTTCCGGGTCAGTACTGCACGCTGACCTTCACGTCTGCTTACACCTTCAACGGCTTCTGCATGATGATATACGGAAATCCCGAGGGCACTGTAGTTGACGTAAGTCTGCTTGACAAATACGGCACAGAGCTTGAAAAACAGCAGTTCACCCAGGTTGGCGACGCTGCTCCCACAATAGTATTCTCCAAAGCGTATCCCGAGGGAACGTACACCCTCAAATTCACGATAGTTTCCGGCGCCGGTGAAACGAACTGGTTCGTTATAGGCACGGGTGATCCCAATCCCGCTATTCCCGTAACCGTGGGCGGCAACTTCGCCACCAACGAAAACACCCGCGCGGGTATCTACGCTTTCCTTACCGGAGCGGCGCATATAACCCCCGCTTCCCTCAAGAATATGTCTTTTGACAACATCGTCGTCGACGGTGAAAACAAGACGCCCGGCGGCAGCGCAGGTGCGTACATCGAAGCAAACCCGATCGTTGACGCCGGCACGTTAGGCGTACGCGGCTGGGCATGGATCGCCAACGGCTCCATAGGCCAGTTCGGTTACTCGATCGACGGCGCGGCTCCCGTATTCGCGGATGCATACACCGATCCGAGAGCTGACGTTCAGGCGGCGTTCAGCGTTACCGCGGACGTGGCTAACGGCTTCAACATAACGGGCGTTGACGTCTCGGGCGTCACCGGCGGTGAACACACCTTTACAATAGTTGTCAAGGCGACCGAC
Source organism: uncultured Ruminococcus sp. (assembly GCA_902782785.1). Taxonomy (GTDB): domain Bacteria; phylum Bacillota; class Clostridia; order Oscillospirales; family CAG-272; genus UBA1248. Next base: position 6,127 of record CACZOH010000184.1, read on the forward strand.
GGAACGATAATCGACGTTGTTTCGTTCAAATTCTACAAAGAGTACAAGTTACTCAACGTATCCTACGATAACCTCAAATATGACGACACGCTCCTTAAAGAAGGTAGCGTAGACAAATGGATATACGGTCTTGAAGACAAGTCCGTTCTCGATTTCAACAAGGGCGCGGTCAAGAACGTGACCGTTCGCGGCTGGGTCAGAATTTCCGAGAACGTCGCCGACATAGCGGGCTTCGGCTACAGCATTGACGGCGGCAAGGTCGTCACCGGCGAATTCCTTGAAGACAGAGCTGTGGAGCTTGCCAATGCAAACTTCCCCGGTGCTCAGGGCTTCACGATAGTTGTTCCGGTCGAAGCTCTTGAAGCGGGCCAGCACAGCATAGACGCGTATCTCATCGCGGCTGACGGAACCCAGGTCAAAATAGTAAAAGACAGATCCACGGATGACGTTGTGGACATCAGACAGGTCGGCGTGACCTTCAACGTCCTCGGTACGGTCGAACAGCTTTACGCTCTCGGCGACAACGAGGATCTTCCGAACGGACCGCACACCCTTACCGGTAAAATAACGAAAGTCGTTACCGTGTACAGCGAAAAATTTGGAAACGTTACCGTTGATATCGTAGTCGACGGCGCGGAAGACAAACCCGTAAGATGCTACAGGATCAAAGGCGACGGCGCCGATAAGATCGGTGTAGGCGATACGATAACAGTAACGGGCGAGCTCACGCACTTCGTAAACACCAACAACAACGTATACGAGTTCAAGGCTGACAGCACGATCGATTCCTGGAAGTCCGATTACTTCACCGAGACGTTTGACGGAGAAGACTTCGACACCGAGAAGCTCAAAGCATGGGGCGGCTACAAGCTCGAGGGCGGCAAACTCCACCTCGGCTGGAGCGGCAACTGGGTTGAAAGCTCTCCCGCGATGTACACGAAGCTTTCGTACACCAACTACGCGTTATCCTTCAAGATGTCCGGCGACGCGCGTGACTGCTACTACGGCTTCGGTCTCCGCACCAAGGGCGACGGCAGCATGATGAACGGCGGCAGATTCTCCGTTCCGAGCGCAGCCGAAGCATCCAACGGTATAGCGATAGACATCTTCGGCGCAGCCAACTCCACGCTCGGCACCATGGTCGGCATCACGTTCTGCAACGGCGGAGCTAACGGCGACGCTCCCTGCGCAAAGGTAGCGTATCCCGAGGGCTTCGACGGCAAGACGGAAGCTGAATTCAAAGTAGTTGACAAGGGTGACACAATCACCATCACCGTCAACGAAAAGGCTCTTGCAACGATCACTCTCTCCGGCCTCACGGACGGCAAATACACCCAGGCGACCGTTGTCGACGGCAGCGGCGCTGAAGTAGGTCAGTATGCCATATCCATACTTGCCGAAGGTCAGATCACTTTCTATCAGAGAAACGATCACGTAACGGTCGACGATCTCTCCATAACCAGAGCGTAATTGCAAAATTGCGGATAAAAGGCACCGTACTGCCCGGGAAACCGGGTAGTACGGCTGTCAAATCTTGAAAAAACTGCATAAAATTGATAAAATCGCATTATATAGTGAAAATTTTGCTGAAAAAACAGACGAAATATTGCATTTTGGCTTGAAAATATAAAAAAAGTTCTTGACTTTTCATTATTCTTGTGGTATAATCCCATTACCATAGGAAAAAAATTTTATAAGGAGAACTATATGAAAAAGTTTTTTGCTCTTTTTCTCACGATAGCGATGATCGCGACCGTATTCGCAAGCGTAGTCGTCGTCAACGCGGCTGACAAGCTGACGATAACGATAGACAAAGCTGAAGCCGAAGCGGGCACGGACGTTGTCGTTGAGATCAAGCTTACCAACAACACGGGCATCAACTCCCTTAAAATGAGTTTGAAATACGGGGATCTTACCTTCAAGAAGGCGACCTTCCCGATATTCGATGCCGATGATGAAGGTATGATGAGAAGCTCAACCAATCAGGCGGACAAAAAAACGGTCATCCTGAACTTTGTTTCCGCTGATACCACAATTGAAGGCGACGTAACGTTTGCAAAAGTCACGTTCACCGTTCCGGAAGGCGCGGCCAACGGCACCGTATACGCTCTCACCGCCGATATCGACCCCGAGGACGTGTTCGTCGGGCTTGATACCAACGTTGATTTCGAGCTTGTTGACGGTGAGGTAAAGGTTCCCGGCGAACCTGAACAGCAGGTAACTCCTTCCTTCGTCGGTATGTCCTTCGACACCTTCTTCCTTGACGGTGTATCGCACATGGACCTCGGCTGGGGTGCTGACGGAGAAGCGGCAAAGAAGATCGCCGATCATCCCATAGACGGCGACGTGCAGTCTCTCGGCGCACGCGGCTGGGCAAGGATCAAAGACGGCGTTATCTCCCAGTTCGGTTACAGGATAGACGATGAAGCGCCTGTTTACAGCGATTCCTTCCTGCAGCAGAGAGCCGACGTACAGCAGGCGTTCGGCGTAACAGCTGACGAGGCTAACGGCTTTGTCGTGACCGCCGACGTTTCCGCTGTTGCCGACGGCGAACATACCATGACCGTAGTCGTAAAGGCGACGGACGGCACCGTTATGGACGTTGTTTCCTTCCCGTTTGCGATAACCAGACCCGTTGTGTATTCTCTGCTCAACGTATCCTACGACGGTCTGTACTATGACGACACGCTCCTTAAAGAAGGCAGCGTAGACAAATGGATATACGGCCTTGAAGACAAGTCCGTTCTCGATTTCGACAAGGGCGCGGTCAAGAACGTGACCGTTCGCGGCTGGGCCAGAATTTCCGAGAACGTCGCCGACATAGCGGGCTTCGGCTACAGCATTGACGACGGCGAGGTCGTCACCGGCGAATTCATTGAAGACAGAGCTGCGGAGCTTGCCAACGCAAACTTCCCCGGTGCTCAGGGCTTCACGATAGTTGTTCCGGTCGAAGATCTTGAGGCGGGCGAGCATTCCATCGACGCGTATCTCATCGCGGCTGACGGAACCCAGATCAAGATAGTAAAAGACAGATCCACGGGTGACGTTGTGGACATCAGACAGGTCGGCGTAACGTTCACCGTGAACGCAATACCCGAAGGACCCGAGGAGCTTGCGATAACCGTCACTTCCGCTGCCGTTGATCCGGGCGAGACCTTTGAAGTAAAGGTTGAACTCAGCAACGTAACGCTTCTTGCTTCTCTCAAGTTAAAGATCAGCTGGCCCGAAGAGCTCGAGCTTGTTGACGCTGTTTATGACTGCCGCACCGGTGCGGAAGATGAAAACGTACTTGTACATACATCCGACGACTGGACGCAGGAAACAGGCTCCTTCGTATTCAACTGGATGGCTCTTGACGAGGAATCCCAGCTTACCGAAGATCAGACGTTCGTAACCCTGACCTTCAAGGCGAGCGAGACTGCCGAGGCGGGCGAATATGATATAACCGCCGAAGTGGACGATGACGAAAACGTATTCTACTATGAAGAAGGCGAAGAGGTCGACCTTGATTACAACATTCAGGACGGAACCGTAACTATCAACGGCGAAGCGCCCGAAGACCCCGTGATAATCAACACCTGTGTCGACGTGGAAACCGACGACTCGGAAAACGAGACGCTCCAGGTTGCCGGCTGGACCGGATCCAACTACAGAGTAGTAAAGATAGGTTACACCGTTGACGGCGGCGAGCCGATATACGAAGACGTCGAGATCACCGAGCTTGCAGAAGGTGACCCCGTACTCAATCCCGAAAACGCGGGCGAAAACGGCTTCAGATACACCGCTAACATAGACTACTCCAAGCTCTCCGCAGGCGAGCATGAAATAGCCATAGTTATACTCGTTGACGACGAGAACGATACCGTTCTCCCGATCAGAGATCCGTTTACCGTAACGGTTGCAAACAACCCCGACAACCCGCAGACCGCTGACGTCGCGATAATAGCGATAGCGGCAGTCGCCACGGTTGCTCTCGCGGGCGCCGTAATAGGCAAAAAGGCTCTCAAAAAGTAATATCGGATCACAAGATAAAACTTAATTGACCGATCCCGGTTGAGACAAAGCTCAAAAGGCTTTGTTTCAACCGGTTTTTTATGTTAAATAAAAAGATATTCACAAAATAAAGCCTTAAAACATATTGACATTTTTTATTATTTAATGTAAGATATAATATAGTTTACTTTAAGAGAGGAAATATAAATGAAGAATAAAGCGCTTTTAAAGGCAGCCGCCGCGTTCATTTGTCTTGTTATGCTTGCGTCCGTTTTTTCGGGCGTTTCGGCGTTTGAGACGGTAGAGGCGGGCAAGCTCAATATAGTCATAGACGGCGGCACGGAAAGAAAAGAGGCGGCGGCCGGCTCGGAGGTGGAGATAAAAGTCAACCTTGTGAACAACACGACAATAAGCTCACTCAAGGCGAGAATAAGCTGGCCCGACGCGCTTGAGCTTGTAAACGCGGAATACGGCATATATAACAAGGAAGATTCGACGGAAATGGCGATAATGCCGGACGCGGGCGCGGACGGAAAGCCGGACTGGAGCGGCGTCAGAGGTCATTTCACATTCAACTGGATCTCGGCGTTCAACGAGGTCAAGGGCGACGTGAACTACGTCACGATGACGTTCAAGGTGAAAGCGGACGCCAAAGAGGGCGACTTCCTTGCCGTTAAAGCGGAAATAGACCCCGAGTCCGTGTTTGACAAAGATACGAACAACATCCCGTTCAAGCTGATAGACGGCGGCGTCTACGTGACAGCGCCGAGCGGAGATACCGCTGCCCCGACAGACTCAAAAACGGTGACCGACGCTGAAGCAAAGGCGGAGACGGAGCCGAAAAACAACACGGGCGTGATCTGGATCATCGTCATAATCGCCGCGGTCGTCGTGTGCGCTGCGGCGGCAGCTCTTGTAGTTGTCAAAAAACGCAAAGCCGCAAAATAAAGATATAAATAACGTATAATAAGGAGAAATACAGTGAAGAGAACTGTTGCCGCGGTCATTGCGGCGGTCATGCTCGTTCTTATGCTTCCGGCGTCCGCGGTACATCAGCCCGATAATACGGAAACCGTGTGGCAGAACAGCGACGAGCTTGTCGTGTGCTTCGATACTCTTATTTTCGGTATGCCCGAGGGGTACGAAAGCATGACGACGAGATATAACGTAAGCGACGGCGGAGCGGCGGGCGTCGTGAGCACGCACCCGATAACGATAGACAGGGAGGAAACTCTCGTCTGCCGCGGCTGGGCAGGCATCAAAAGCAGCGCAAAGATCACCCGTTACGGCTACAGGATAAACGGCGGCGATCCCGTGTTCGACGACTCGTTCAAGTATGACTGCGAGCAAGCCGTAATAAACGCCGGCGGAGATTCGCGCTTTCATGTGACAATACCCGTTAAGGGTTTGACGGATCCGACGCTTCTGACGGTGACCTGTATGGGGACCGACAACGTAGTGCGCGACGTTCTTGAATTTTCCGTAAACGGGGAATACTTAACGGGTGATTATCATCCGCTGTCGCCGTTTGAGCGCACGTATGAGAATACGGAATCCGACAAGCTGAACGTCGTGATAGAAGGCGGCGCCGAAGCAAAGACGGCGCGCGCCGGCGAGACGGTGCAGCTTGACGTGCGGTTTTACAATATGAAATCCGTAAAGACTGCCGAGCTCGTTCTGAGCTACGACCCGGATCTGAGACTTTCAGACACTGAATTCCCGATAAAGACAAACGGAGATACCGCGACGGCGACGGTCGACGCAAAGACGCATACGGTAACGCTTTACTGGAACTCGACAAAAGCGTATACGGGAAACAAAACGTTTGCGACGCTTACCTTTGAGACAGCGGGCGACGTTTCGGAAAAGGACTTTTTACACGTAACGGCAAAGAGCTTTTCCGGCGCCTCTGTATATAAGCTGATAAACGGCGGCGTTGAGATACTTTACGATATAGGCGATATAAACGGCGACGGCTTTGTGAACAACAAGGACGTTGTGGCGCTTTTCAGATCTTGCAGCGGCGACGACACGTATAAAAAAGCGTCGCTGAACGTACGCGACGTCAACCGCGACGGCTCGTCAAACAACAAGGACGTCATTAAGCTGTTCCGCGTGACGAGCGACAGCGACGTGATAGAAAGCGCCGGATATATAGAAACGAAATACGACGAGAAAACGGCGCGCGTTACGAACGTGCGCTCCTGGACCTTCAACGACGGCTTTGCCGGCACGGTCATAGGCGTTTACTGCGAGACCGAACCCGACAGCGACGTCATAGTCTGCGATTACGACGGAAAAGTGCTTCTCCGCGAAAAAACGCTTGACAGATATTTCTTCGGCAGATATATCCTGCCGGCGGGCAAGTCGAGCGAGACGGTATATATTTACGCCAAGACCGAAGGCAAGGGCTGGTCGGTTTCAAGCAGACCTCTGACGCTTGAATACGGCGGAGGCGGAGGAAACGCGCTCATAGCGCACGACAGCCACGTTTTCTACAATCAGTACAACGCCCATTACAGAGGCGACGCGGTCATCCCGGGCGACGCTCAGAACAGGATGACGCAGGTGCGCGGCTATCTTACGGCTCAGCTGAACAAGATAAGACAGGCGACCGGCAAAAAAACGAAGATAATCATAGTCGTCTGCGCAAATCCCGCCACGGTATATCACGACGTGCAGTATACCGAGGAGGAAGGCGGCTGGGGCGACCACTACACCGAGACCTCATACACGCAGTTTGCGGAGTTTATGAAGGATAACGAGGACATTTACGTGCTCGATATGCGCGATCTGTTTGAGGAAAACAAGGACAAGCTCCTCTTTATGCAGGCTGACTCTCACTGGACGTCGCTTGCGGCGTATTACGCGTATTACCGCGCGGCAGAGAAGGTCAAAGGCGATTTCCCGCAGATCAACGTATACGATCTCGACCGCGATTTTGACGTTTCAGTAGTCAGAGGCGGCGGAGATCTGCTCAACTTCATGGCGGCGTACGGCGCCTCCGCGGCGACCACGAGCGTATCGTGGAAGAGCGAGGATATGAAAGCCCCGTCAAACGCGCCGACGGCGTACGTTATGGGCGATTCGTACTACGGCGCTATAAGAGGTTACCTTGACCTCATGTTCAGCACGATATATCTGAACAACCCGCCGACAAACCCGCCGCTTTACGATTACACTCTTGACGATATAAAAACAAAGAAGCCCGATTATCTGTTCTACGTATGGACGGAGAGAAATATAGACAACAATCTGAATATGATAGTCAACTGTGTGAACGCGGGAAACATAAGGTAATTGTTTGAAAGGATAAAGAAGTGAAAAAAGGAGCGATATACGGAATAATAGCCGCTTTCATCGTTATCGCGATGATGATATTCCTCCCGGTCTTCGTAAACAAAAATGCGGAGCCCGTCATAACGGACGTGATATCCGATACGGCGCGGGACACCGGCACAAACGCGGTGACCGTCAACCGTGAGATCGGAACGGACGAGCCGGAAACGGAGACGGAGGGCGACACCACCGTATTTGTGACCGAAACAAAAGAGCCCGATGTAACGACGGAGGAGGAAACGGAGTCCGCGACGACAGATGCGGAAACCGCGACAGCACCCGATACGACGTCCGCCGTCACAACAAAAGCGCCCGATACAACTGAAGCGCCGGAGACGACAAAGGCGCCCGAGACGACAAAAGCGCCCGTCACGACGAAGATACCGGAGACGACTGCGCCCGAAACCACGGCGGCGGTCACCACAAAGCCGAGGGATACGACCGGTCCCGTTGAAACAAAGCTCGATCCCGACAAAAAATACGTGGCTTTCACGTTTGA
>CACZOH010000185.1 GCA_902782785.1 uncultured Ruminococcus sp.
ATATAGTTGAGGGTATGAAAAACGCGATATACGGCGGCGAGATCACGCGCGCGGAGCGCGGCGCGCCGTCCTCCGCAAAAGCGGTGAATATAGACACGTTCACGTCGGACAGCGAGCTTGAATTCGGCTACTGCACGGAATTTCTGATGAGACTGCAAAGCAGTAAAACCGATATAGATAAGTTCGACATAAACGAGTTCACGGAGCTTGTAAAGAGTATGGGCGATTCCGTAGTTTCGTTTGTCGACGGCACGATAATAAAGGTCCATGTCCATACGATGAAGCCGGGCGACGTTCTCAACGCCTGCCAGAAATACGGCGAATTCCTCACTCTGAAAATAGAGAATATGATGCTCCAGCATAACGAAACGGTTATAGAAAACCGCCTTGAACTCAAAAAGGAGAAGACGAGAAAGAAATTCGGTATAACGGCGGTCGCCTCGGGCGAGGGACTGACGGAAATGTTCAGATCTTTAGGTGCGGACGAGGTCGTTGACGGCGGACAGAGCATGAACCCGTCATCCGGCGATTTCATAGCGGCGTTCGAGAAGATAAACGCGGACTGCATACTTGTTTTCCCGAACAACGGCAACGTTATACTCGCCGCAATGCAGGCGGCGGATATGTACGATAAATCGGAGATAAGAGTCATACCGACAAAGACCGTGGGCGAGGGCTATTCGGCGCTTTCGATGCTCGATACTGAGGGCAAGACCGCGGACGAGGCGGCGGAAGAGGCTCTGGAATACGCAAAGGGCGTTGTGACCGGCTTTGTATCGCGCGCGGGACGCACGACGGAGATGGACGGCGTTTCCATAGTTTCGGGAGACTTTATAGGCTTCTCGGACGACGTAGTATATTCAGATTCGCCCGACAAATGCGCCGCGGCTTCGGCTCTCTGCGACAAACTTGACGCGGGCTCCTACGACGTACTGCTTCTGCTTGCCGGCAGGGACTGCTCCGACGCCGACGCTCTAAGACTTTATAACGAGCTTAACGGAAAATACAAAGACACGGAAATAATAATGCAGAACGGCGGACAGCCTCTGCACGATTTCATACTCGTACTCGAATAAACGGAGGTATAAGCCATGTTTGTTATCTTTACAGATACGGATACCGATACCACCCCGGAGATAGCGAAAAAATACGGTTATCATCTGATAAGTATGCCGTACAGCTACGAGGGCAAGACGATTTATCCGTATGAAGACTTTACGGAATTCAAGTCCAAAGAGTTTTACGATATGTTGAGAGGCGGCGTCCTGCCGACGACAAGCGCTATAGGCAAGGAAAAATACATAGAATATTTTGAGCCGTTCTTCAAAAACGGCGACGATATCCTGTACGTCCATTTCTCCGAGGCTATGACGATGACGTTCACGAATATGCGCGCCGCCGTTGAGGAGCTGTCGGAAAAATATCCCGACGCGCATTTCTACACGATAGACACTAAAGCGATAACCATAAACAGCCTCGTCATAGTTGAGGAAATAGGCGATATGTATCTTGCGGGCAAGTCGCTTGAGGAGATACTTGAATGGGCGAAAACCGAGGTCGACTGCTTTTCCGCTTATCTTTTTGCGGACGATCTCAAATTCTTCAAGAGATCGGGCAGAGTCAGCGGCTTCAGTGCGGCTATGGGAACTCTCATAGGCGTGCGTCCGATCATATATATGAACGCAGAGGGCAAGATGGTGAGCATAGGCAAGGAACGCGGCAGAAGAAACGCGCTTTTAGCGCTTCTGCGCTACATTGAGGAGAAGGGCGACAACGTAAAGGATCACCATATCGTCATAGGTCACACGGACGTTCCCGAGGACGCGGAGGAGCTTGCCTCCATGGTGCGCGAGAAATTCGGAGCGGACACCAACGTTGAAATAATACCGGCAAACCCCACGGCGGGAAGTCACTGCGGCCCCAACTGCATGGGTATAAGCTTCCATTCCGTAAAGCGCGTTTGAGTATAATAAAATGATTACGATCAGTGAAGTTTTGACTAAAAAACAACAGCGGGAATTTTTGGATTTCCCGCTTAAGTTGTATAAAGACGTGCCGTTTTTCTGTCCGCCCTTATATTCGGACGAGAAAAAAATATTCGATCCGTCGTATTATTATTACGACACGTGCGAGGCGGTTTATTATAACGCCTATGAAGACGGAAAAATGGTCGGGAGGATCTCCGGCATACTGCAGAGATCGCATAACGAAAAAACGGGCGAGCGCCGTGTACGCTTTACGAGATTTGACGCGATAAACGATCAGAGGGTCGCAGACGCCCTGTTTGACGCCGTTGAAAAATGGGCGGTATCAAAGGGTATGGACCGCGTTTTCGGACCGCTCGGCTTTTCCGACCTTGAAAGAGAGGGACTTCTTACAGAGGGCTTTGACCGGTATTCGACTTTCGAGGAGCAGTATAACTATGACTATTACGAAAAGCTCATAGAAAACTGCGGCTATAAGACCGAGGCAGAATGGAACGAGAGCATGATATCCAAGCCCGATCACGTTGACGAAAGGCTGAAAACGCTCATTCCGCGCATAATGCAGAGAAACAGGCTGCATTTCGGCAAGGCAAAGAACGTCAACGATTTTATTGCTCTGTACGCCGATAAGATCTTCGATCTGATCGACAGATCGTATAACGATATTTACGGTACCGTTCCGCTTACTGACGGTATGAAAAAAATGCTTATACAGAATTTCAGACTGTTGATAGATCTGGACCACGTGGGCGTCATACTGGACGAGAATGACGAGCTTAGGGCGTTCGGTCTCTGTTTTCCGTCGATCGCGGAGGCTGTCAGAAAGTCAAAAGGCCGTCTTACGCCCGCGGCGATATTGAGGATACTCAAGGCGAAGCGCAGACCGGAAGTAATAGATTTCGCGCTCGTAGGGGTCGATCCCGATTACGCAAACAGAGGGCTCGGAGCTATAGTAACCATGTGGATAACGGATATACTGAGCGACGGTACGGTAAAATACGCGGAAACCAATCTCAACCTTGTCGATAACAGCGAGATACAGAACCTTTGGGGCAGATTCAACCGCGTTATACATAAAAAAAGACGGGCATACGTAAAGGATTTAGAGGTTTGATATGATAAAGATCGCGCTTGACTGCTTCGGCGGCGACAACAGCCCCGGTGCAAACGTAAAAGCGGCGCTTGCCGCGCTTGAAAAAAACAGTGAGCTTTACATAATTCTGACGGGAGACGAGGCGAACCTGAGAGCGGAGCTTGAAAACAAAAGCTTTGACGCCGACCGCCTTGAGATAATCCACGCGCCGGAGGTCATAACCGGCGACGACAAGCCGACGGAGGCGATACGACAGAAGAAAAACAGCTCCATGATGGCGGCGATAGATTTGCTCCGTACCGATGAGACGGTGACGGGAATGGTATCCGTCGGCGCGACGGGCGCGCTCATAGCCGCCGCCACTCTGCGTCTCGGCAGGCTTGAGGGCGTGATACGCCCGGCGTTCTGTCCCGTTCTTCCGACGATGAACGGCGGAGTCGTCGGTATATGCGACAGCGGCGCGACGGTAGACTGCACGTCTCTTATGATGAGTCAGTTCGCCGTTATGGGAAGCGTATATCTGCAAAGCGCCTTCGGCGTTGAGACGCCGCGCGTGGCTCTGCTCAACGTCGGCTCGGAGGAGGAAAAGGGCGATAAGCTGAGGAAAGAGACTTTTCCGCTTCTGAAGCAGGAAAAAAGCATAAACTTCGTCGGCAATATGGAAAGCCGCGACCTGCTGACCGGCAAATACGATCTTGTGGTATGCGACGCGTTTGCGGGCAACGTCCTTGTCAAATCCACGGAGGGCGCGTGTCTTGAGATGCTGAAAATGCTGAAAAAGAATATATATTCAAACTGGAAATACAAGCTCGGCGCCGCGCTTCAGAAAAAGATGTTCGATCATATAAAGGAATTTATGAATTATCAGAACTACGGCGGATCCGTTATGCTCGGAACGAGAAAAACGGTGGTAAAGGGACACGGAAGCAGCAACGCCCGCGCGATAGAGGTCTGCATAGAACAGGTCTGCCGCGCGGAAACGTCGAATATGAACGAAAAGATCACAAGACTGCTTTGTGAAAAACAGAATATGACGGGCGCTTTTTGAAAAAAAGCGTCTTTTTTCTTTCGGGGTGCGTTTTGTCCCTTTACAAACAGCCGCTTTTGTGTATAATGTTATATCGGAAAGAGAGGTGAAGGCTTTGAACGTCGGTGCTGCAATAACGGAGCTCCGGACAAGGCGCGGTATGTCGCAGAAAGAGCTGGCGGACGCTTTGTTCGTTTCGCGCGACCTTGTCTCAAAGTGGGAGACGGGAGTACGGAGACCGGATTATCCGACAATAGAAAAGCTCGCCTCGCTGTTCGGCGTCTCACCCGATGAAATAGCCGACAGAAACGACGTGATCTTCAGAGAGCTGTCGGAGTGCGTGCGCGACGACGGCGGAATATCGGATGAAGATCTGATATCCGTGACGGAGAGGTTTCTCCAAAGCCTTGGCGAAAGGGAAGCGGGGATGTTTTTGAAGCGTTATTATTTTCTTGAAACCCAGGATCAGATAGCGGCTGAATACGGCATAAAGACGAACCACGTCAGAAGCATCCTGTCAAAGACGCGCAAAAAACTCAGAAAATTCGTAAAGGAGGCGCCGGAATGGACGGAATAAAGCTTTTTAACGCCATATCGAAAATAGACGAAAGCCTTATTGATAAATACGCCGCGCCCGAAAAAGCGGAAAAGAAGCCGGCAAAAAAGCGGAAAATAATAATAGGCTCGGCTTCCGCCGCCGCTGCGCTCGTGCTCGTCGTCGGCGTGATTTTCGGTTTTGTGATGATAAAAAAAGCGGGCTTGACGATAGAGCCCGGGAGCGATCCGTCAAAAACGCTTTCCGCGGGCGGCTTGTTTACCTTAAAGGCGGCGCGGGACGAGGTTTTTTACGGCGGAGAAGAAGAGGTGCCGAAGGATCCGGGGCAGTACGCTTACGTTTTCGGCAAGCCCGGTGAAGAAGGACGGAAGTACATCGGCCTTTATATATCGGAAAAGGCGGGACAGGCGCTCCGGTTCAACGAGGACGGAACGTTTTCATACTATATTTTAAAGGACGCCTCATCATACAGATATAAATTTGACGGCTACTACGGCGTAAAAGACGGCAGGCTGACCATGTATCTGATAACAGAGGAGCTCGCGGGGGTATGCGCGGTCGAAAACCGCGGCGGCAGCATAATTCTCAAGCCCGAAAACGACGGCGCGATGGATTTCAAAAAAACGGAAAACACGCTGACGAAAGCGGACGACGGCTACAACGGCCCCGATTTTAAAAACGCGCTTGAATTCCGCAACATACCGTGGACGTACGACGAGGAGGATCTGGAGATCACTTTCGGCGGAAATCTGACGCTCGTGTTCTATGAACGCGCGGCGATGAAGCGCAGGGATACGAAATGTGAATGGAACGAACAGAACAACACCGTTACGATATCGGACTGGCACACGCCGAAGGGCGCGGACTGGACGGGCAGGATAGAGGACCATAATCTTATACTGACGTCCGGCGATAAGACCGTTACGCTGTACGACCCGGCACGGAAGAAGCTTGAAAACCCCGGGCTTTATTTTCCCGTCGACACGTATCTTTGTTCTGCCGATCCGTATTACTCGGAAATAAAACTGATATTCTTATCAAACGGAGTTTATCAGATAATGCGCTCCGACAAGGGGAGCCTTTCGTACCGTACGCTTTATAAAGGAGAATACGAAATTGAAAACCCCGACGAAACGGTAAACGGACAATGCCTCGTAATAATGCCGTCGGGCGAGACGGGAGATGAATACGTGAACTTCATCATACAGGGAGGATATCAGGGCTCGGAGCTTCGTTATTTTGCGGATCTTGCGGATAAGGCGGGAGAAAAATTCATCGTGAGCACGACACCTTCCGGCGGATACGGGTTTACGCAAATGAAGAGCGGGGCTGTCACCGTAACGGTACAGCCGGAGGAAAAATAAAAGGACGCGGATATACTCGTAATAAAGATCCCGACGCTTTGCCGCCGGGATCTTTTTGCGCCGGGCGAAATAAACCGTATCGGAAGAAAAAAGAAACAAAAAGTTTTATAATACGTGTTGACAAAACGCGATATAAATGAGATAATACAGACAAATGACAAGGAGGCTCCTATTATGAAAAAGACGAAAGCATTTATACTTTGCGTGCTTATGATATTTGCCGTGTCCGTAAACGTTCTCGCACAGGATGGTATCGCGGGCGACGTGAACCGTGACGGCTCGGTCAACAACAAGGACGTCGTTGCGCTTTTCAAGAGCGTCAGCGGAGGAGACGTCGAGGTGGATCGGACGGCGTGCGACTGCAGCGGAGACGGCGCGGTCAACAACAAGGACGTAACGCTTCTGTTCAAATACACGTCGGGAGGAAACGTTGAGATCTTTTACGGCAAAAAAACGATAGTCCTGCCGGATAAGACGCTTACGTACGTCGCGGGTAAAATATACGCGGACAAGGAAACGGCCGCCGATAAAGGCGTCGACACGCCGACGAACAGTCAGCTTTCCTCGTGGTTCGAGGAGAGCGCGAGATTTGACGATAACTGGGACGTTCTCGCTCCCGAGCCGTTCGACTTCGTCGACGGTTACGCGCTCCATATAGCCTCCGGTAAATATATACAGGAGGTGAGCGTTCTTCACGTTAAGGAAGCCTCCGGTATCTCAAAGGTTAAGGAAATGGCGGAATACAGAAGAGGAGCGCAGGAGGCGAATCAGGACTACAGGCTTTATGACGACGACAACAAGACGAACGAAAAGATGATAGGCACGGGCAGTGTCGCGGTTTACGGCAGCTTTGTTGTCTACGCCTGCACGCTCGATACGGAGCTCAGTCTGCTACGCGCCGAAAAACAGATCTCGGAGCATCCGGCCTGCACCGCGTACGACGTCCTCTGCGCCGTAATGTGCGAGTTGAATTAAATCAAAATCAATTAAAGACATAAAAAGGGTTTCCCGCTTCATATGACAACTGGAAACCCGATTTTTTATTTACCTTATGAGCCCTGCCCTCGAGTTGTATCTCTTAGTGGTCGGCACCTTCGACGCCAAAATTACGTCGCGCTCACTTGCTTGAACAGCGCCACAACGTCCTTGTTGTTGACCGCGCCGTCCTCGTTGAAATCATAAACTCTGTCGTATTCGACGTCTCCGTTCGACACAGCCTTGAACAGCGCCACTACGTCTTTGTTGTTTATCGCACCGTCTTTATTCACGTCGCCGATTTCTGATATCGGTTCATTATAATTGAAAACTATGTCTGCATTTTTAAGGTATTCGTTATTCTCTCCGATTTCTGTTTTTTTCCATTGTTCTTCCGAACCGGGATAATATACTTTTTCAAGCGAGGTGCACATATAAAACGCTTGATTGTCTATTGATACAACGGAGGCGGGTATGATTATATTCTTTAAATTTTTGCAGGAATAAAAGGCGTTGATACCTATCGTCGTAACACCGTTCGGAACAGTTATATCGGTCAGCTTTGAGCAGTTGAAGAACGCCGAATTGCCTATAGCCGTAATACCGTCGGGCAAGTCAACGCTTGCAAGGCTTGAACACCCGTAAAATACGCTTGTGCCTATTTCCGTTACGCCGTCCGGTATGACTATACTTTCAAGACTTGTGCACTGGGAGAAAGCGGCGTTGCCTATTTTCGTTACCGTGTCCGGTATCGTTATGTTTGTAAGGTCCGAACATCTGGCAAACGCCGCATTTCCTATTGACAGAATGCCGTCGGGAATTGTATAGCTGCCCGTTTTAGGGTGTGAGATCAGCTCCGTCATGTCCTTATTGTACAGCACGCCTTCGATCGAAGAATAATAAGCGTTATTCGTATCAATGTTTATACTTGTCAATTCCGAAAATGTACCGCTACTTATTTCAGTTACACTCTCCGGTATATATATACTTTTGATATTGTTGCACCCGCTAAACGCACCTTCCCATATCTTTGTTATTCCATTCGGGATTACGATATCCGTAAGGCTTAAACAATCGATAAATGCGCATCTTCCTATTTCTGAAACGCTGTCCGGTATTTTTATGCTTGTCAGACTTGCGCATCCGTTAAACATATCATGGTTTATTGAAATTATGCCGTCAGGTAGATTAATACTTGTCAGACTCGTGCAGAATTGAAACGCGTTGCTTCCGATCGTCTTTACGCTGTCTGGCAACTCGATTTTTGTAATTCTGTTGCAGTAATAAAACGCACAAACGCCTATAGACGTTACACTGTCGGGTATTGTTACGCTTGTAAGAGCCTTGCATTCGCCGAATAAGTAGTCACTTATTGAGGTTATGCCGACGGGAACGGTTATGCTTGTCATACCGCTGCAGTTATAAAATGCACGCTCACCTATTTCCGTTACGCTTTCCGGTATATCCAAGACCTTAAGATTGATATCGCCGAAAAAAGTGTATTTGCCTATCGCCGTTATTCCATACGGCAAATTTACACTTGTAAGATTATTGCAAAACTGAAACGAGCGGTCGCCTATTGACGTTACGCCGTCCGGTATCGTTACGCTCGTTATTTTAAGGCAGTTATAAAATGCGTCATCGCCTATCTTTTTGACGGGCAGCTGCTTTCCGTCAAAGTCAACGGATGACGGTATTTCTATATCGCCGGCAGCCGACGTTTTGCATTTTGTCAACTCGCAATAAGTATCGTGTTCGGTGAACGTAAAACAATCAATTCCCGTTGTTTCACCTTCTGCCGATATATTTATTAAGAACAGTACAGAACAGAAAAACGAGATTACAAGGATAATGCTTATAATTCTTTTCACTTGATATTTACCTTTCGTTTTATAATGTCTTTTTACAGACTTCTGTTGTAATTTCATTTTATCATATAGATACAGTAATGTCAAGATAAAAAATAAAAAACCGTAGGGCGGGGGCTTGCTCCCGCCGTCAAAGGGGTTAGAACGACGGAAACGGTGTTCGCCTCATCCGCCGCTCCGTTATCTCCCTTTCCCAGTCGGGGAAGGTCAACGCTGCCCCATCATAGATGGGAGGGGAACAGGGGGTTTGGGGGTCTAAAGGGGTGGGCGACCCCCAAATTCGTCGCGTCAGCGACACCTTTTTATCGGGAGATGTGCTCCTCATTTTGCCAAATCAAAAAGGCCACTTTCGTGACCTTTTTTGTTATCTTGAGTTTATGACTTCCTTGACCTTCATGAGCCTCGTTATGTTCTGGCGCTCGTTATCCTCAAGCTTCATTGTTATGAACTTGATATTGCGCTCCATTTCCGGGATCATCACGTGCTCGAGCGCGTTTACGCGGCGGCGCGTTTTTTCTATCTCGGATGCCAGCATATCGCAGGTCTTTTCACATTCCGCAAGCTGCAGAAGCGTCGGGAACAGCCTGATCATCGTGAGCGTCGCGGTATCGAGCTCATACGACGTATCGGCAAAGCCGTAAGGAAGCGACTGCGCAAGGCTTCCGTCGGAGCAGAGCGTCGGCACCTGAACGCTCATAATGTTTTTTGAGCCGCCGGTCACTCCGATCTCGCCCGCGGGCAGAAGCAGAGCCTCGCCCAGCTCTTTTTCGCCCATCGCGGACGAAGCGGCGGAAAACTGCTTTGCCGCCTCCGCGAGACCCGCCTCAACCTTGCCGCGCAGTTCTCTGTTGCGTCTTATCTGCTCCATGAACTGCTTTGTCATTCCGTTTTGCTTGTCTTTTAAGAGCTTGTGTCCGCGCGACGCGGTCTTTAACCGCCTTTTAAGGCGCGTCAGCTCCATTCTTGTCGGATTTATCTGCTTTGCCATATCTTATTCCTTATCGGTTTTGGGAAGATACTTGTTTATGTATTCTTCCTTGATACGCTTCAGCTCAGTGCGCGGGAGCATGGACAAAAGCTCCCAGCCGACCGTCAGCGTTTCTTCTATGGATCTGTCCGTCTGATATCCCTGCGATACGTATTTTTTCTCAAACTCCTCCGCAAATCTCGCGTAAATGCGGTCGACCTCGGACAAAGCCGATTCGCCGAGTATCGTAGACAGCTCGCGCGCGTCCTTGCCTCTCGCGTACGCGGCGAAAAGCTGGTTCATATTTCCGGAGTGGTCCTCTCTCGTTCTGCCGGCGCCTATACCCTTGTTTTTCAGACGGGAAAGCGACGGAAGCACGTCTATCGGCGGCTGTACGCCCTTTCTGTAAAGCTCGCGCGAGAGGATTATCTGTCCCTCCGTGATGTATCCCGTAAGGTCGGGTATCGGGTGCGTTTTGTCGTCCTCCGGCATCGTGAGTATCGGTATCTGCGTTATGGATCCCTGTCTGCCCTTTATTTTACCCGCGCGCTCGTACATGGTCGCTAAGTCCGTGTAAAGATAACCGGGATATCCGCGGCGTCCGGGGACCTCTTTTCTCGCCGCCGAGATCTCGCGCAGCGCCTCTGCGTAATTCGTGATGTCGCTCATTATGACAAGAACGTGCATACCGAGCTCGTACGCCAGATATTCCGCGCACGTAATAGCCATACGCGGCGTGGAGATACGCTCGACAGCCGGGTCGTTCGCGAGGTTTAGGAACATTACGGAGCGGTCTATCGCGCCCGTTTTTCTGAAATCCTCTATGAAGAATTCGGATTCCTCAAACGTTATGCCGATGGCGGCGAAAACGACGGCGAATTTGTCGTCCGTTCCGCGCACCTTCGCCTGTCTCGCTATCTGCGCGGCAAGCTCGG
Source organism: uncultured Ruminococcus sp. (assembly GCA_902782785.1). GTDB lineage: Bacteria > Bacillota > Clostridia > Oscillospirales > CAG-272 > UBA1248. Next base: position 10,771 of record CACZOH010000185.1, read on the forward strand.
CGTGGGGAAGACCGGAGCCCGAGAAAACGGGGAGCTTCTGTCCGCGGACGAGCGTGTTGAGCCCGTCTATCGCGGAAATGCCCGTCTGTATGAACTCCGACGGGAAGTCTCTCGCCGCAGGGTTCATCGGCAGACCGTTTATATCCATATATTTTTCGGGGATTATCCTGTCGCCGCCGTCTATCGGCTCGCCCATACCGTCGAAAACTCTGCCGAGCATATCGGCGGAAACGCCGAGCTGAACGCCGTGACCGAGCAGCTTTGCGCGGGAGTCCGAGATCTTAAGTCCCTCTGACGGTTCAAAAAGCTGAACGAGCGCTTTATCGCGGTTGACCTCAAGCACCTTGCCGTATCTCACGTCGCCGTTCGCCTGCTTTATCTGAACGAGCTCGTCGTACGTCGCGTTGTCAACGTTTTCTATGAGCATAAGAGGTCCGACGACTTCTTTTATGGTTTTATATTCCTTATTCATCGGCAACAGCCTCCTCCATAAGCTTTGTGAACTGCGCGTCGCAGTCGTCGGCGATGGACGCGAACGTCTCCTCGCGCTCCGCCTCGTCCGTGTATTTCATACGCGCTATGCGCTCGCACACGGGCATTTTTTCTATCTGTTCAAACGGCACGCCGACGGCGAGCGCGTTTTTGCCCGCGTCGTACCAGCCGTGTATGACCTTGAGCATAAGGAACATTTTGCGCGGCGTGGTGTAAGAATCCGTCTGGTCGAGAGCGTCCTGCTGCAGGTAGTCCTCGCGTATCATCTGCGCGGCTGTGAGCGTAAGTCTGTCGCCCGCGCCGAGAGAGTCTATACCGACGAGCTGGACTATCTCGTTCAGATCGGCTTCCTCCTGAAGCATCGCCTTCGTTCTCGCCACGAGCGTGGGCCAAACGGGCGAAATGTTGTTCATATAATACTCGCGCATTTTCGGTTCGTAGAGCGAATAGCTCTTCAACCAGTCTATGGCGGGGAAGTGACGCTTGTACGCAAGCTCCGAGGAAAGTCCCCAGAACACCTTTACTATACGCAAAGTCGCCTGAGATACGGGCTCCGACGTGTCGCCGCCGGGAGGCGAGACTGCGCCGATGGCGGTGACGGCGCCGGAACGGTCGTCCGACCCGAGACACTTCACGTAACCCGCGCGCTCGTAGAATTCCGCGAGGCGCGAGGACAGATATGCGGGGTAGCCCTCTTCACCCGGCATCTCTTCAAGACGTCCGGACATCTCGCGCAGAGCCTCCGCCCAGCGCGACGTGCTGTCCGCGATTATGGCGACCTTGTATCCCATATCGCGGAAATACTCCGCTATCGTAATACCCGTGTAAATGGACGCCTCACGCGCCGCGACCGGCATATCCGACGTGTTTGCTATAAGAACGGTACGCTTCATGAGAGACAGCCCCGTTTTCGGGTCCGTTATCTCCGGGAATTCGTTCATAACGTCCGTCATCTCGTTTCCGCGCTCACCGCAGCCTATGTATATGACTATATCGGCGTCCGCCCATTTCGCTATCTGATGCTGAACGACGGTCTTTCCCGAGCCGAACGGACCGGGTACTGCGGCGACGCCGCCTCTCGCTATCGGAAAGAGCGTGTCTATGTTCCTCTGACCGGTCACCATCGGCTCCGTCGGAGAAAGCTTTTCCTTGCACGGTCTGCCGCGTCTTACGGGCCAGTACTGTATCATCGTGAGCGGCTTTTCCTCGCCGTCCTCCGTTTTGAGCGTCGCCACCGTGTCCGTCACGGTGAACTGCCCGGATCTTATTTCCGTTATCGTTCCCTTGAGATCCGGCGGCACCATTATTTTGTGAAGCACGGCTTCCGTCTCCTGCACGGTGCCTATGACGTCGCCGCCCGTTACCTTGTCGCCCGCTTTTGCCGCGGCGACAAAATCCCATATTTTCTCTCTGTTGAGCGACGGCACGGACGCGCCTCTGTTTATCCTGTCGCCGAACAGACGGTAAAGCGCCTCGAGCGGACGCTCTATCCCGTCGAACATAGACTCTATCATTCCGGGACCGAGCTCGGCGGAAAGCGGCATCCCGGTAAGATACACGGGAGCGCCGGAGCCGATGCCCGCCGTATCCTCATAGACCTGTATGGACGCTACGTCGCCGCGGAGCTCTATTATCTCGCCTATAAGACGCTTTTCACCCACGCGCACGACGTCGTACATATGGACCTCCGCCATGCCCGAGGCTGTTATAAGCGGTCCCGATACTTTTATGACTTTTCCTGTTTTTTGTGTATTTTCCATATTTCAAAGCCTTTCATTTTTATATAAGGTCGCTGCCGATGGCTTTTTTGATATTAGCGGCAATGCGTTCCTTTGAGTATGTTCCGTCCGAATTGTCGTCCGGCACGGGGATTATTATGGGATACGGTTCGTTCAGATATTTTTTCACCGCGTCCTCGCTCTTTCTGTAATAAGTCTCCGCTATGAAAATTATGCCGTAGCCGTCCGCGTACAGCTTTGATATGAGCTTTGACGGCGATATATCGTCGGACGGTTCAAACACCGCGACGCCCGCGGCGCCGTATAACGCCGCAACGGATTTCGGTCCTATTATCGCGGCTTTCATTTTTCTTTCCGTCACAGCGCGCCTCCCTCCGAGAACGCCTCTCTTATGTTACGCGCCTCTGCGATCTTCTTTTTGTAATACAGGAATATCGGCACAACGGACTGCGGCTCGTACTTATACGGTTCAAGCTTTGACGACGCGTAGCCGTCGAGAACGTCGTTTGCGTCGGACAGCGACCTTTTAGCCGCTTCCGCTGCGGCGGTGAACGCGTCATGCACGTCGAGCCCGAAGGTGTACTGCTTAAGATCCTCAGCGCCCGAGGCGTAAGCCGCGGTGAATACGTTACACGGTGTTACCCCTCCCGGAAGAAGCAGGTCGCCGAAGGTCTTCGGGTCAAGTCCGATGCGCTTCGATCTGAAATACGATATGAAGTTTTTTCCGTCTGTCTCCGCCCTTACGTAATCCGCTATCGCCTTCGGCGCGGATTTTGCTCTTGACGCTATCTCCGTATAAAACGCTCTGTCGCAGGATGCGCTTATACCGAGCGGGAGCTGAAGGATCCCTTCATCGTACGCCGGGTTAAGTATTTTTGCTATATTGTCGGACAAAAGCGAGAATTCGCCTCCGCGGCAGCACGCCGCCGCTATTTCCGTATCGTACATCGTGTTGTCGTACAGATATGGCGAGGCGTCCGCGCCGTTCACCGCGCATTTCAGAAGCACCTTAAGATTGTGCGCGTCGTACGGAAGTATCAGAAGCGAATAAAGCGCCTCCGGCATACAGCCCATTATAAATGAGCGCAGAGAGGAAAGCTCACGGTCGACGAGAGCGCCGACGCTCTCCGCCTCTCCTCCGCCGTAACCGGACTGGGAAAGGAGCCTGATCGCGTCGCCCTTTTCCGCGGACATGCGGGAAAGCGCTTCCTTTGAGAATATCGAGGTTTCTTTTGCCGATATATACGCAACGGTATATGAATAATCAAACATAGATACTACCTTTATAAGGCGGGAAACAGGAGCTTGTCCGCTTCCGCCTCGTATTTGCCGCGCAGCTCTTCAAAAACGCTGTCAAGCGTGCAGTCGACGTCGCAAAGCAAGGAACTCATATAGACTCCGCCCGGGATTTTTGCGTCGGATACGAACTCGACGGACGATGCCTTGCCGAATTTGCCGGTCAGAGCCGCCTCTATTTCTGCTTTCTTTGCCGTTATCAGCGAAAGATCCTTTTCTGCGACGGAGGCGGTTATCTTTGCGTCCTGCGCGTATTTTACGATCATATTTTCAATAAACGACAGACGGAAACCGTCGTCCGCGTTCTTTATTCTGTCATATGCTTCGGAAAAAGCCTCGTCAAGCAGCTCTCTGTGAGCGTGAAGCTTTGCCTTTCTGCCCGAAAGACCGCTCGTAAGCTCCGCCGTGCGCTTTATCTGCGCGCATTTTTCCTCCGCCACCTTATACGCGGCGGCGCAGTCCTCGTCGGCTTTTGACAGCGAGAGCTTTTCGTTTTCGGCAGCGCGGAGCATTATTTCGTTCGTTATCTGTTCCGCCTCCGCCTCCGCGGTCTTCATTATTTTTTCTATAAGCGCGTTTGTTGACATATCGTCACCTTAAACGACGGGCGCGGGAGCCGCCTGCGTGATCGGAAGCATGAAGGCGATGAGAAGCGTTGCAACGAGCGCGAATATCGCGTACAGCTCAACGAGAGCCGTCATCTGCATACCCTTTGTCTGAGCGTCGGGCTGTTTTGACGTCATAAGTATCGCCGCGGCCGCGGTCTTGCCCTGATAGATACCGGAGATAAGACCGACTACCGCTATCGGAACGGCGGCGAAAAGCAGAGCCAAACCGGACTCTTTCGATATGTTGTTGATGGAGCCGTCGAAAAGACCGGCGCGCATGACTATAACGATAGCCGCGACAAGTCCGTACATACCCTGCGTTGCCGGCAGAGCCTGAAGCACGAACAGCTTGCTGAACAGATCGGGTTTTTCAGCGGTAACGCCCGCCGCGGCTTTACCTGCCGCCTGAACTCCGTAAGACGAGCCTATGCCCGCCAGCGTTGCCGCAAGCGCGGCGCCTATGATTGCAAAAATAGTTCCCATTGTTTTAATTTCCTTTCATTTCTTTATCTTTTGTAATTTGCGTATATTTGTTTTTTCTCTGCAGGGGACGGAAATAAACTCCGTTGCCCTCGTAGAATTTTCCGAAAAATTCAATGAACTGCAGTCTGCCCGTGTGCACGTATGCGCCGAGGATAGACAGAGCCGTGTTCAGCCCGTGGCCTATCACGTATATCGGTATCGTCGCAATGCGGTTCAGCACCGGAACGGGTATGCCGCCCGCCACCATATTGGCGACGACGTTCATTACCATTCCTATAAGTCCCGACGCGAGCGCCAGAGCGAATATCCTCAGATATGACAGGATATCGGACAGATAGTTGGTTATCCCGGTAAGCGAGGAAACGCCGCCCGTTATCTTTCCGAAAACGGTCTTTTTCGCGTGACCGCCGAGTATCACGATTATACCGACGGAGACCGCCGCGGTGATTATGCCCGCTGTTCTCGTCTGCTCGAGCGCCAGAAGTCCGCAGCCGGTTATAAGCCCCATCCACGCTATCTGATCCGTCAGTGCGTCAAGCCACCGTCCCGCCTTTATGTTCATCACGGCTTTTATCGTTATTCCGGTGAACATATGGAGCACTCCGACGACGAGCACGAGTATCATCGCGCCTAAAATGTTGTCAAGCGGGGAGAAGAGAAGCGGATGCCACGTTTCGCCGAAGTACGAGCCGTACATTACGCCCCAGAACACCGCGGGGATGCAGGAATAAAGCATCACGTTGATGAGCTTTGCAAAATCCCCGGTCGGCCGCTTTATCTTCTTTACTATCAGAAGCACTATGCCTATAAGTATGCCGTATCCCACGTCGCCTATTATCATTCCGAATATCATAAAATACCACGGAGCCATAAACGGGTTCGGGTCTATGTCGTTTTTGCCCGGAGGCGAATATGAGTTGGTGATCGTCGAATACTGGTCTATCACGTACGGGTCCTTCGTTACGGACGGGACCTTGTCGCCTTCCACCGGATCGTCGAACTGTATCGAATACGCGCCCGCCGCCTCCGACACGGCTTTTTCTATTATTTCCGTCCTGTCGGAGCGCACCCAGCCCGTCAGTACCACCGTGCTTTCGGTCAGAAGAGCCGGGATCTCCGCTCTGTCCGCCTTGGCCTTTTCCCTGTCGTAAAACAGCTCCACCGCCTGCGCCTTTTCCGCTTCGGCTTCAAGCTGTTTGTCTATCGAATTTTTGAGAAATTCAAGCTGCTGTTTCTTTTCCGCGTTCTTTTCAAGCGCCTGCCGGCCCGTGCCCGTTTTGTACGGGAGACGAAGTTGCTCGAAGCCGCGCTCGTTCAGCGCCTGTATAAGCTCCGCCGCGTCGTCGCGGAAGACGCTCAGGTAAAAGTATTTCTGACCGCTTTCGTCATAAAAACCTTCGTACGACACGCCGTACCGTTCGCATATCTCGTCAAGCGGGGGCTTGCCCTTCGACTTTTCGGAATACGGTATCCTGCCTATTATGAGCGAGGTGTATTTCGTACCGTCCTGTTCCGATGCGTCGAGCGTGAGCGCTTCGTAGGGCAAAAGCGCTTTGCGCTCCTCCTCGCAAGAGGCGAGCTGAGCGTTCACGGAATTAAGCTGCTCGTACAGCTCAACGGTTTTTATGACGCTTGTCTTGTCCTCCTGATTGTCGCGCGTGAAATCCTCCTCGGAATAAAGCGCGGGCGAGGAAAGCATACCTCCGCTTTTTGATTTGCGGTATTTTGAGTACGCCTTCAGCGCCGTGTCCGCTTCTTCCTCAAGGATCGGCGCGGAAACGGTTTTGACGCGGGCGGAGCCGTCCTCCTCAACGGGCATGAATTCGCCCGTTTTCTGAAGAGCCTCCGTCACCGCTTCAAGCCTGTCGGAGAAGAACGCCGCGGTCGCTTTTTTCATAGCGACTATCATATTCCGGACGCTCCTTTTAATATAAGCTCAACGGCTTCGGCAAGCCGCTCTCTGCCGGCGGACTTAAGCGCCTCGCAGTCGCGGTCCGACTGTTCCTTCGCCTTTTCCGTAAACTCGCGCGCTTCGCGCTCCGCGTCGGATATCATGGCCTTCGCTTCCGCCTCTGCTTTCGCTCTCTTGTCGGCGGCTTTTTTTCTCGCTTCTTCTTCGATCATCTCTGCGTCGGCTCTCGCGGCGGCTTTGGCGTCGTCCTTGAGCTTCTGCGCCTGCGCTTCCGCGGCTTTGATCTCGTCGATTATCGCCATACTGTCTCCTTTCGGTTTTATTTCTTTTATAATGTTAAAATTATACATTAATATGCGTGCGAAAACAATAGAAAAAAAATTAAGAATTATTAAGGCGCCTTAAGAATTCTTAATAATTTTTAATAATTAAATTTTTTGTGAACATCGCTAAATGGTCAAAAGCTATTGACAAAATCGTATCAAATGCGTTATAATGAACAATGAGGCGATAAAGCCGTGTAAAAAGACAGTATCAATGAAAGCGAGGACGTAATATTGAAATTTTTAAAGCTCATATCCGCCGCGCTCTGCGCGGTGATGCTTTTCTCCATTTTATCCGGCTGCGGCACCGAACAGACGGATACGACGCCCGAAACAACGGCGGCGGAAACGGCAAAAGTGACGGAAACTGACGCGTCGACGGAAACCGAGACCGACGCGGCGACTGAAACGGAGCCGGAGGTTACTGAATACGTGATACCGGACGAGGACCTTACGGGAATGAACACGTCGGATGACCCGCTTGACGACGACGGAAACGGCGAGGCTATCTTCAACCGGCTCAAATCGGGCTCATACTTCGGAAACGAGAACGCGGAAGCCTCCGCACTGCTCGACCGCGCGTCGTTTGCGGCGGATATAGTAAAATACTCCGGCTTTGCACAGCGAGAGCATTATTATATCTGTCAAAACGACTATACAGATATGACCGCGTACTCGCAGGAGATGAAATTTGCCGAAATAGCGGTAAATCAGGGCTTTATGATAAGACCCGCAAAATCCGAATTCAGACCCGCAGAGCCCGTGACGTACGGCGAGGTTTTGCGCGGACTTTTGTACGCGCTCGGCTACCGCGACTACGCGGATAAAAACGGCGTCGCGAAGGTCGCCTCCGAGGTCGGCGTGTCCGATTATATGGACCTGTCAAAGAAAAATTCGGAGAACGTAACGTACGCCGAATACGCGCAGCTTTTATCTAACACGCTTAAGCTCGACCTTGTCCTCTGCGTCGAAAAGGACGGCAAGCCGTATATCGAAAAGCGCGCGGACGGATACAACATAAAGACCGCGTATCTTGACGAAAATCCCGCGGAAAACGGCTCGATCTTCAAGATCGCAAACAAGGGCTGGGATATATTCTACGGCACGTACAGATACGGCCCGAGCATGATAATAAACGACGATGATTCGATAGACTGCTGGCTTGCCGGTACGCTCGGCTTCGGCGGCGAGGCGGACGTCGGCGTATATAGAAAATCGTACGACAACGGCTTTACGTGGACGCCCGACGTCGGCGCGGTAAGACCGACGTACGCGAGCGAGGACTGGCACTGGACGTGCGACCCCGGTACTATAAAGATAGGCGATTATTATTATATAACCTACACCTCCGTGCTCTGGCCCGGCGGCGTTGACAACAACCTTTTTGCAGCAAGGACAAAGGACCCCGCGGGCACGTCAATTGAAAAATGGGGCGTCGGCGGCTGGGGCTCCGAGCCGAGACCGATAGTGGCGTTCGACGGACTGAAAGGTCAGTGGGGCGCGGGCGAGGGCTCGATGGTCGTTCTGGGCGACACGCTGTATCTTTACGTGACGTGGTGCGATGATATTTTCTCGACAAGAGTTTATACCGCCGACGCGAAAAGCGAAAACTGGCCCGAAACGCTGCAGTTCCGCGGCATAGCCTACCGCCACGACGGTTTAGGCGAGGACAGCGCGGATTTCAAGTACGTTGACGCGTACAAATGCTTTGTATCGGTCGCGACCGGCAACAGATTTTCCGACGACTGCTACATACACGTAAACGTATCGTACGACGGCATTTATTACAGGAACGAGGTGCGTTTAAAGCGCAAAACGGAGGGCTCGAACATAGAGAGCGGCATACACAACATGGGCATGACCGGCGACGCGTCGGGGCATATAGACATATTTAACAAACAGCACTTCATAGGCTACGCGTACGCGCCGAGCGGCTCCGCGTGGGGCGTATGGGGAACGCGGCTCGCGCCGATACAGTTCATCGGCTCGGACAATTACGACAAGCCGGAAAACGTCATCTCTCGCCCGTCGGGAAACAACGGCTTAAAGGACACGGTGAACGCGCCGGAGGTATCCGGCATAATGCTTGAGGGACCGTACAAGGCGGCGAACATACCGGTGCGCTTCAAAGGCATGGCGTATAACTTCACCGTAAGGTACATAGACAAAAACGGCGACGCGAAGGAGGCGGGACCGGATATACTGAGCAAGATCGAGTATATCTACGATCACGACCAGGTCGAGGTTGACGCGGAAAACCTGACGATAACGCTGAAAGGCGACAGTCTGACGCGCGTATATGCGAGGTACGGCACGCTGACCGCGGAAATAGCGGTGATACCGAATTCGATAGACAGGGAGGCCCCCGTCGCGTTTTATCCGGAAAAGGATACGATAACGTTCTACTATAAGGACGAGGTAAAGCAGCCCGGATTTATCGCAAAGAGCGCGGGCAACGATTATCTCGTGCTCTGGGGAAAGACGACGGAGCTGGCGATCGGCAGCTCGCAGGATCTGAAATACTGGAAGCAGTCGGTCAAGTATTCGGGTTATGATACGGGTATTATCGAGATAGACAAAGACGGCGTCATAAAGCCCCTCGCCGTCGGTGAGACTATAATAACAGCGACGTATATGGGGCTTGAAGCAAAGCTGAAGGTCGTAGTCGCGGATATGGGCTGAAAAACAAAAAAGCAGGTTGATTTTTACGTCAACCTGCTCTTTTCATATTCTTATTTTTTCTTCTTCACTATCACAAAGACCACGACGCCGACAACTATGACCGCCGCGGCGATGATGGCGATTATCGCGCCGACGGGGAGACCGCCTCCGTTATTCTCGTTTTTCGTCTCCGTCGTTATCGCTTCCGTTGCCGCTTCCGCTGTCTCCGCGTTGTTCTGCTCCGCGGACTCGGTTTCGGTTTCCGCATTCGTTTCGGCTTCCGTCTCCGTTTCCGTCTCGGGCTCGGTCTCTGCTTTAGTCGTCTCCTCTTCCTCGGTCTCGTAGTAGAGCAAAAGCACGTCTGTGCCGCCGGCTGAGCCTACCGCGGTCTCGCCGCCGTCCTCATCCTGCATTATCAGCTTGATATGATGGTCGCCCGCCGGCATTTCATCAAGCGGGAAAGTCGCTCTGAAACGGAACGCGTATTTTCCGGCGAGATCTATGATGCCCTTTTCGGACTCGTCTATCTCTATCAGCTTGACGTATTTTTCGTCGTAAACCGTCTTTTCGTTATCTATCTTGTAGCCGAGCTTCACGGTCTTTACGGTGGAGCCCGCCCAACCGGCGACGTCTATTTTTGTATCGTCGCTGTTGTCCGTGGCAACAAGATATTTCGTGCTCGCGCCCTTGCCGTCTATAGCCTGCTCTCCGTCTCCGGATTTGGTGAACGAAAATTCAGACTGGTCTCTGAACGCCTCGGATATACCGCCGTCCTTGAATTCGACGCAGACAAGCACGTTATGCTTTCCCGCCGCAAGTCCGGAAATGTCTATCACTACCTGTATCCTGTATGCGCGTAAAACGTCCCAGCCGACGCCTCCCGACATACCGCCGTTCTTTACGGCGCTCTCAAGCGTAAGGTCGCGGTACGCGTCGCTTTCGCCTTTTTTGGTATCGTCGGCGTCGCGCGTGTCGTTTTCTATGCCGGTAACGACCGCTTTATAAGACGACAGGTCGCCGTTATCGAGTATGTAGCCGACGGAGGTTATCTCGGCGTCGGTGACTATCCAGCCGTAAACGCTCCACGTTTTTCCGCCCTTGTCTATACCGCCCTGCTTGTCAAACAGGTGGTTTGCGATAGACGCGGCGTCAGCCGAAAACGCAAGCGTTGCCGCCATTATGACGACAACAAAAACACAAATAAACTTTTTCATACTGTCCTCCATATAATACCGTCCAAAAGGACTATGTTGTTTTAAATATTATATATTATGATCTCCGTATTGTCAAGAGCTTTCGCACATTTTATATCCGCGGTCGAAATTTGTAAAACCGTGCAAAATAAAATAATGTTTACATATTTCTTTTGGGTTAAGTATTGATTTTATTTTCTCATATTGATATAATTATCACGGAATTTGATCTTACGTTTTATTTAACGGTTCGGACACGGAAAATGAGCATCAGAAAGATAATCTGCATAGCGCTTGTGATCTCTTCCGTCATCCTTTGCGTATCCGTCACGGCGGCGGAAAAAAGCACCTACGACGTATTGGCTGAAGAGGAGCCGGCGTCGGTAACGGAGCTTACTCTGTCAGAGCTTGAAGACTACTATACAAGGGAGACGACGGACAAGCTGCTTGACCCGGAAGAGTGTAACTATATGTACGGCGAAGTGTCGATAGGAGGCGTCGCCGAGTTTTGTCACGTCTACATGCGCACGTTCATTCTGAACGACGTGTCCGATTTTACGGTGTACGATCTTGAGTCGCTTGCAAAACGCATAGTGGCGTTCGTAAAAGCGTCAGCTTCAGAAAAATATATGCGCTGTATCGCAAGGACGTATAACGTGCGTATATCAAAGGTGATCCAGGGCACGGACGGCGTTTTCGACTCCATAATCCTTAAGGTCTTCATAGCCTGCGGTGAAAAAACGGAGGACAGGGAAGAACTGAAAAACGGTTACATAGCCGATATTGCACAGGAGCTGTCGCCTCTGCCGGACGGCGAGAGATTCATAAGGCTCAACGAGCTGATCCTCGACGGCAGATTCAGATACGATATGACGCAGAATCACAGGTGCTCGAGCGTGGCTTTGGTGAACGACGGTATGGGCGTCTGCGAGGAATACGCGGGCTTTACCTCGCTCGTGCTCGACGCTCTCGGATATGAAAACAAAATAATCACGGGAGAGACGGGCGGCATACCGCATATGTGGAACACCGTGACCGTTGCGGGACGCGTCTATCACCTCGATATCCTGCATGACGGACCCGTGAACGAGGCGGGAGAGCATACGTCGATCTCACGCAAATACCTGCTCGTCTCCGAAAAAACGATAACGGAGACGCATAAAATAGGGGAGCCGTACGTCGCTTTGTCCTCGCTTGCCCTGTACGATTACGTATTTGACGGATATCCGCTCGAGATAAGCGACGCGTTTGAATACAACGGGAAAAAATACGTTTATTCCATACAGAAGACCTCGGCGTCGGGGCTTGACGAACAGCTTCGCACCGCCGGATTCTTATCCGTTGCGAAAGCCGGCGAGGAGCTTGACGGCAGCGACGTCATAAGCAGCGGATGCGAGGTATCGGTTGTCGTCAACGGCGTCACGCTCGATAAATGTACGCTCGTCGTGATAGGAGATACAGACGGCGACGGTGAGATAGGCGGATCCGACGTTGAGCTTCTGACGGAATACCTTTTAAGCGGCGGCGCGGAGATAAACGACCTCTTCCTTTTAACCGCTGATATCGACGGAAATGAAAGCCTGACGGTGACGGACCTTATCCTTTTATACGACGTGTCGCGTATAGACGATCAGAACGGTCAGCCCGGGCCCGATGAAGAGACTGAGGACACGACCGGCGCTGCCGACACGGCGGAAACGTCCGGGGAGGCTGAGGGATGAAGAGATTTGTTTTACTGTCGCTGATCCTGTCGCTTCTTCTGACGTTCGCGGCGTTTGCGGAGCAGACCATGACGGAAACCGAAACGGATACCGACATCGACGCGGAGACGTCTTTTGAGCCGGAGAGCGGGACGGAAGCTGAGTATCCGTCGGGAATGTATATAGAAGGACCGGACGAGCCCGACGGCGGCGAATTCATAATAACGGTCACGGTCGACGCGGAAAATCTCCGCGGCGGAAGCGCAAGACTTTTGTACGACGTAAAAAAAGCGGA
>CACZOH010000186.1 GCA_902782785.1 uncultured Ruminococcus sp.
CATATCGGAAACGGCGAGCCTGAGCTTCTGCAGGACGAGCGCCTCGGACGCCACGCTGTCGCGGAAAGAGCGCAGGACTCTGTCCGTATTGTCCTTTGCGGCGGAATATAAAAGATCGGCCTGCGCCTGAGCGTCGGACACTATTTTATCCGCCGCCTTTTTGGCAAGCTCTATCGTCTTTTTCAGCTCCTCCTCGCCCGCCTGCGCCTCCTCGGATTTTTCAAGATAAGCCTTCATCTTGTATTCAAGCTCGGTGTTCTCGCGCAAAAGCTCCTCGTACTTGTCTGCGAGGTTGGATATATACGCGTCGACCTCGTCCGTGTTGTAGCCGCGGATGGCGCGCGTGAAGTTCTTCTTTTTCAGATCGTTAGGGTTCATATACTCACCGCGGATTTAATAAGAGATAGGAAGAAAAGCCGTTATCGCCGCGACGGCAAAAGAGACCAAAGCCGGCGACAGATCGATCACCCCGCCGCCGAGACCGATCTTCTGAAGCAGTCTGCGAGCGGGATACAAAAACGGCTCAGTTATTATATTAAGCGCTTTTACGGGCGCCGCGTCATCCCGGGACGAGATATATCCCCGGATAACGCGCACCCACACAGCCGCCGTCACCGCCCACAGTAAAATGAATACCGTGTCCGACAACAGGCTTAAGATCAACTCCATTTAAGAGTTTCAGTCCTCTCCGTACAATCCTTCTTCGTCGGAGCTCTCCTGTTCGGCTTTTTCCTCCGCAAGAGCCTCGCCCGATACGTTTATGTTGGCGGGAGTTATGATGTAAGTATTAACGGCGACCTTGCTCAGTCTTCCGTCGATGGCGTACGCAACGCCGGATAAGAAGTCTATTATCCTTCTTGACGTTTCCTTGTTCGTCATCTCGAGATTGAGAACGACGGTACGGCGGTTGAGCAGATGATCCGCGATCTGCGGAACTGTCTCGTAACGCTCGGGCTTTATAACCTTCAGCTCAAGAGCGGCGCCGTCAAGCTTTACGCTCGTGTTTATTTTCGTCTGCTTCGGCTGAGCGGTCTGCTCCGCGGGCTTTGTCGCCTGGGGCTCTATGACCGTCTCATCCTCGTTTTCGTTCTCGTTCTCATCATCCTCGTAATCATCTTCATCGTTGAAGTGCTTACCGAATTTCAGGCTGTCTAAAAATCCCATCTTTGTTCCCTTCCTTTTATTGTAAAATATTTAATTTCTTTTTCCGAAAACCGCCGATCCGACGCGTATCATCGTGGAGCCGCATTCGACCGCCTCACGGTAACTGTCGGACATCCCCATGGATAATACCGGCTTATATATATTATCCACCTTTTTTGTGCAATTGTCAATAAACAAACGGTAAGTTTTAGTAAAATATTTTAAATAATCCGACTTATTTTGACAGACCGGAGCCATCGTCATCATCCCGATGGGGTTGACGTGGGCAAAGGAGCACATTTTTTCGTACGCCTCCGGGACCTCGTCCGGCAGAAAGCCGGATTTGTTCTCCTCACAGCCGATGTTCACCTCGCACAGAACGTTCATCACGATACCGCGCTTGCCCGCCTGTTTGTCTATCTCCTCGCAGAGAGAAATACTTCCGACGGAGTGTATAAGACTTACCTTGTCTATTATATACTTGACCTTGTTTTTCTGCAATGTGCCGATGAAATGTATTTCGCACGGCAGAGCTTTTATCCTGTCGTACTTTTCAAGCAGCTCCTGTACTCTGTTTTCGCCTATATACTTTACGCCGCACTCTTTAACGGCGTATTCTATCCTGTCGCAATCCACGGTCTTTGTGGCGAGCAGAAGCTCCGCTTTGCCCGCCTCCGACCGTATCCTTTCGATATTGGACTTTATTTCGGGGTAATCCATCAGATCATTCTCCCGCAACGGACATCGGCGCGCTTATCAGCACGGACGGGGACGATATCGCCTCGCCGTAGATGTTGTGATACATATCGCAGCCCGGTTCCTCTATGTTTTTGAGAAGCTCGTAGAAGTTGCCCGATACGGTCACGCCCGTAACGGCTCTGCCCTGCTTTCCGCCCTCGACGAGATAGCCCTTCGCCATAAGCGAGAAGTCGCCCGTTATCGCGTTGGCGCCGGCGTGGAGACCCGATACCTCGGTTATGATTATGCCGTCGCCCATTTTTTCACAAAGTCCGTCGAGCGTCTTTTCGCCGGGGGTCAGCGTAAAGTTCGATACGGATATACCGACGGGCGAGGAGTAACCGCCCTTCGAGGCGTTGCCCGTGGACTGTACGCCCGCCTTGTGCGCGGTCTTCAGGTTGTAAAGCAGAGTTTTGAGAACGCCGTTTTCGACTACGACCGTTCTTCTGCCCGCTACTCCCTCTGCGTCGAAGGCGTGCGAGCCGAAGCCGAAGTCAAGCGTGGCGTCGTCCGTCAGAGTGACGCAGTCCGACGCTATCTTCTCTCCCTCCTTGCCCGCGAGCATCGAAAGACCTCTCTGCGCCGCGTCGGACGAGAAAATGCCGGAGAACGTCTCTATCATATCGCAGAACGCGCTGTTTCTGAATATGACGCGCATAGACGCGCTTTTTACGGATTTTGCGTTAAGAAAATCTATCGCTTCGACAACGCCCTTTCTGACCGCCTTGTCCGCGTCGAGGCACGCTCTGTCAAAGCCGCCGCAGATACCGAAGCCGTCGTTCATCTTATCGCCTTCCTTCGCTATCGGGATGACGTAGGCGCCTATGAAGTTTGATTTGCCGCAAAGGTCGAGACCGTTTGAATTTTTGATTATAACGGTGCTCTTGCCCGACATAACGGTGCTCGATTCGACCTTTATTATCCTTTCGTCAGCTTCTGTCGCTTTTTTCTCAAGAAGCTTTGCGAAGTTTATTTTCTCCTCCGCGGTTATGCCGTCAAGCTCCTCGCCGTACTGTTTGGGCGCGGGGTAGCTCTCCGAACCGGTGAATATAAACTGCTCGTCCGGGTTTTCTATGATCTCCGCGTTGTCGCAGGCGGCTTTTACAAGCTCGGGTATTCCCTCGCAGTCCGTAGCAGTAGTCGACGCGTAGCCCATTTTTCCGTTTTTCTTTATGCGGAAGGAAACGCCCGTGTAGTCGTTTACGCTGTACGTTTTTATCTGTCCGTCAAGCACCTCTACTCTGAAGCTCTCGCCGTTTGTCGCGTAGACCTCATATTCGCCGCCGCAGTTTTCTTTTGCGTAATCCAAGATCTGATCGCAGAAGCTCTTCAATCCACTCATTATATCTCACCTCCGACCGTAATTTCGGAAATCCTTATCATCGGCTGACCCACGTTTGTCTGAACCGAGCCGGAGACGGAGCCGCACATGCCCTGGCCGAGAACGAGGTCGTCCGCGACCATATCGATGTTCAGAAGCACCTCGTAGCCCTTGCCGATAAGCGTCGCTCCGCGCACCGGCTCGCAAATTTTGCCGCTGCGTATCATATAGCCCTCCATTACGGCGAAGTTGAACTCGCCGGTCAGGGGGTTGACCGAGCCGCCGCCCATTTTTGCAGCGTAAAGACCGTTTTCCGTCGAGCTTATAATATCGTCGCGCTTGTCAGTTCCCGCGCATATAAAGGTGTTGGACATACGGGAGGTCGGCGCGTACGTGTAATTCTGACGTCTGCCGCTTCCCGTCGATCTCATATTCATCCTGCGCGAGCCAAGCTTATCTATCATATAACCCGTCAGGATACCGTCTTTTATAAGCTGTATGCGCTCCGTCTTCTCGCCCTCGTCCGACATGGCGCGGGAGCCCCATTCGCTGACCATGGTCGCGTCGTCAACGGCGGAGACCTTTTCGTTCGCAATCTTCTGTCCGAGCTTGCCGCAGAACACGGAGTTGCCCAGGCCCACGGACGTCGCTTCGAGCGCGTGTCCGCACGCCTCGTGGAACACCACGCCGCCGAAAGCGTTGTCCATTACGACGGGCATTTTGCCCGCGGGGCATTTGCCGGCGTGGAGCATCGTGACGGCTATCCTCGCCGCCTCGCGTCCCTGCGCCTTCAGATCGAGCCCCTGTATGAATTCAAAGCCGGCGCTGTTGCCGGGGCCGACGAAGCCGCTTTGATTTTCTTTTCCGTCTGACGCTACGGCGTAAACGCCGAGCCTTATATAAGGTCTCTCGTCGCGTCCTATCACGCCCTCGCTGTTGGCGACGTAAACGCGCTTTACGCTTGACGAAAGACTGCCGCTTACCTGCACTATATCCGCGCTGTACTCTCTCGCGGCGAAATACGCCTGTTTGAGCGCATCCGTTTTCGTCTTTTTATCGACCGAGAACGAAGGTATTTCCGCTTTGCAAAGCGGCTCGAACGTGACGTTTTTCAGGACCAGGTCAACGTTCGACCTTTTCGCGGTCTCCGCCGCCGCGGCGGCTTTGTCCGCAAGCTCGAGCAGGGATCTTTCGTCCGTGCCGTTGCCGTAGGCGTAGACCGAGTTCGTACCGCAGAAAATACGCACTCCCGCGCCCTTGTCTCTCGACGTGTTCGCGCTTTCAACACAGTCCGCGATCATGCTTATGCTGTCCTGAGTGTTGTCCTCAACGTACAGTTCCGCGTAATCCGCGCCGGTGCTCATAGCCCGCGCGAGCACCGCCTCAGATACTCTTTTTTCGACCATATGATTCTCCTTTATATTAAGTTCTGTTTAAATATTTACTGTTTACCGTCAGCGCTCGGAGTATTCCGGGGCGGTATCAGGATCGCATTTCGGGCATAATTCCGGCGTGTTCTCTGCCCCGTGATTAATCAACCCCCAGTGCCAGTTATACTTGAATTGGAATTTTTCACCGCATTGTTTGCATTCGGCCCACGCCCATGCATAGACGTTGTGTGTGCTCGGCGCGTCCGGAGTTCTTACGCCGCCCGTCACCTGCTCCAGCTCGCTGTCCTTAATTTCGGACGGCGGATTTACCGTCTTTTCATTTTCGCTCATTGCTTTTCTCCCTTTTCTTTATCCGAAAATTCTGATCTCGTATTCAGTCGTCTCGCCGTCATCCGTGTTCGCCTGTTCCTTAAGCCCCTTGCCGGAGATTATAAGGTTGTCGTACTGGTGGAGCATTTCGACGTATCCTTCTTCGTCGGGCGCGTACTCGCGCACTATGCAGTATCCGTCGCCCTCCGTCAGAATGTCTATTTTTCTGAACGTGACCTTATTGTTTTTTAAGATATACACGCCCGTATTGTTGTCGTCGTCCGTGCGCACGGCGCTTATCGGGACGCGCAGACCCGTCGTCTTCTCCATCGTAACGGAAACGGTCTGCTTTCTCGCGCTGCCTATCTCAGCCGACTGTATGTCGGTGCTGAAAACGAGCATCGCGCCCTCTCCGCCGTTTTCCGCGACTATCCTCTCAAGTCTGAATTCCGTTTCGCTTCCGGACGCCATCGGAAAGCCTATCGTATAGGATTCGCCCTCGGACAGCTTGTATGCCGTGTCTCTGTCCGTTTCCGCGCATATATACCACGTCGGCAGATGCGCCACCTTGCCGACGGCGTAGCCTTTGTCAGTCACGGACAGCTCGTCCGCCTCGCTCCGCAAAAGTCCGGATAATTCTTTATAATCGTATTTCAGCGCCTTATCCGAGGTAAAAATGTTCTCGTATCCGTCAACAAAGCCGGAGAAATAACCGGATACGTCCGTCGTCACGTCGTAACCGACGCTTGAACCGGACGCCAGCATCCTGTCGCGCATCGCTCTGAGATCGGCAATTTCAGTGTTGAAATTGAGACGCGCGTTGACTATTATCTCACGTCTGTTCAATAGGATCAGAAGCTCGTCGGTCTTTTCCGACAAAGTGCTGAAATCGCCCTCCTCGGATTTGAGCCGCACGGTGTAATAAAGCTTGTTTATTTTCGCGTCCGTGTTCTTGGTCGTGTTGTCGCTTATCTTGTTGCTCTCCGTCAGGATCCCGAGCCGCTTCTCTATTCGCGACAGGGTGTAATCCTCCGTGCGCAGCGTCTCGTAAACGCGAGCCACGACCGCGTTTTTGCCGACGCGTTCTCCGTTTGAATAAAGCCGCACAACGCCGCCGCTTCTGTCGCCGTATATCACCTGCTCGTCTCTGAATATCACCGCCGTGAGCGTGAGGTTTTCGGACTGCTCCGCGTACTGCACGGGCTCAACTCTCATATCCTCTTTGAAATACGACACTATGTGATATACGATATACACGATGGCGGCGATCGCAAGGAGCGACGAAAGAACGTATATTATTCCCTTTTTAAGTACTTCCTTATCCGTGTCTTTCAACTCCTTTCAGAAACGATGATACGGCTTTTTCCGCCTCGTCGTATACTTTGACCTTTACGCCGTCGTAGCGGGAAAACCAGGTTATCTGTCTTTTCGCGTAATTGCGCGTCGCCTGCTTCAGCTTTTCTATACACTCGTCAAGCGTTTTTTCGCCGTTGAAATACGGGAAAAGCTCCTTGTAGCCTATAGCCTGATACGCCGTTGTGCCGGGGCGCAGGTCGCCGTTCTTCAAAAGCTCCGCCGTCTCCTTTACAAGTCCGTTTTTCACCATTTCGTCAACGCGGCGGCCGATCTTATCATACAAAGCTTCCCTTTCGGAAAAACCGGTGAGCAAAAGCAGATAATCGTAATCGGATTCAAACCGCTTCTGCTCTATATCCGTCTCTGTCTTCGTCTTTCCCGTTTTATAATATATTTCAAGCGCGCGGACGACGCGTTTTTTGTTGTTCTCGTGCGTCTTCTCCGCCGCTTCCCTGTCGATTTTATACAGTTCTTCCCATAATTCGTGAGCGTCTTTTTTCATAAGCTCATCACGCAAAGATTCATCCGCGTCGGCGTCAGCCGAATAATGCGTCGGATTTATCAGCGCGTCGATATATAACCCCGTGCCGCCGCATATAACGGGAAGCCTGCCGCGCGACAGAACGTCGGATATCGCCGCTCCCGCGTCGGTCACAAATTCCGCGGCGGAATAATTCTCCCACGGTTCCTTAACGTCGATCAGATGATGCGGTACGC
>CACZOH010000187.1 GCA_902782785.1 uncultured Ruminococcus sp.
TACATAAAAAAGGAAAAATAAAATGGTAAATATACTGTTCTGCGGCAACGGCTACGTCTTTGACGGCATGCTGACCTGCGCTCTGTCGATCATGAAACGCTCCCCTTCAAGCGAGCCTTACACGTTTTACATATACACTATGGACGTATCGCATCTGAAGCCCGCGTATACGCCGATAGACGACGAAATGATAAACTATTTCGACACCGTCATAAAAAGCTACAACAAGGAAAACAGAATAATAAAAACGGACGTTACGGATATATACAAAAAGGAATTTGCGGGCTGTCCGAACGAGAGCGCGTACTGTTCCCCCTATACGCTGATACGCCTGTTCGCCGATATGATAGACGGTATGCCGGACAAGATACTCTATCTTGACGCCGACATAATGTTCAACCGCGACATACATCTGTTATACGATATCGACATAACGGATTACGAATACGCCGCCGCTCGCGACCATTACGGCAAGTATCTCATAAATCCGAATTACGTAAACGCCGGAGTTCTGCTTTTCAACCTAAAGAAGATGAAGGAAACGGGACTTCTTCAGAAAGCGCGCGGCTGGATAAGAAAAAAGAAGCTTGTATTTGCGGATCAGAGCGCAATAATCCGCTCGACCACGAAGAAAAAAATGCTTCCGCAAAAGTTCAACGATCAGAAGTTTTTGCACAAACACACCGTAATACGCCATTTTTCAAAACGTCTTTTCTGGCTGCCGTATCCGCATACGGACAACATCAAACAATGGGACGTTACGCGTGTCCACCGCATTTTCAGATATTTCTGCTTTGACGACGTGCTTTTTGAATACATATATCTGAAAAAGAAATTCGATACCGAGGTCAAAACCAAATGAACAGAAAAGAAATACCGATCTTTTTCGCCTGCGACGACAATTTCGTTAAATTCACGCTCGTTACGCTGTACTCCATAAAGCAGCACGCCTCGCGTGATTTCAACTATAAGATAATCGTTCTGCATACGGGTATAACAGAAGGTATGATGGAAAAGCTTTATGAGCTTCAGGACGGCAATTTCACCGTTTTGTTCCGCGACGTTACGGATTATCTGGAGTCCATATCCGACAAGCTCCCGATACGCGACTATTATTCAAAGACGACGTATTTCCGCATTTTCATAGCGGAAATGTATCACGAATACGACAAGGCGATATATATAGACAGCGACACGATAGTTCAGGGCGACATAAGCGAGCTCTACAACACGGATATAGGCGACTGCCTGGTCGGCGCGTGTCACGAGCTGGCGATGCTTCAGACGGATGAGTTCGGGACGTACGTCGAAAAGGTCGTCGGCGTTGACAGAAACAACTTCTTCAACGCCGGTCTGCTTCTGATCAACTGCGACGAATTCAGAGAGCATCTGATACTCGATAAGTTCATCCATTACCTGAAGGAATACAATTTCGTCGTGACGCAGGACGAGGATTATCTGAATCTTATCTGCAAGGACCGCGTCTTCTGGCTCGATCAGAGATGGAACACGGAGGCGTACTGCAAAACGGATTATCCCCCGGAAGAAGCCCTGATGATACACTATATAATGACAAGCAAGCCGTGGCATTACGAGGACTGCAATCTGGGCGATATTTTCTGGAAATACGCAAAGCAGACGTCGGTGTACGAAGAGATAAAGGCGATACTTGACGCCTATACGGACGAGCAGCGGCAAAAGGACGGGACGGTCATGAAAAACCTGGTGCAGTTAGCCGTGACGGAGACGGAAAAGGAGGACAATTTCTTGAACCGTGAAAACGCAAAACGCGACCCCGGAAGAGTTGCGATATTACAGAAGATAGAACAGTACGAGAGAGAGGGAAGATTCGGCGAGGACGTGGAGGACGATCCGCCAACGAAGCCGCTTTTGCCGGACGATATAAATTATCTGCGCCGCGACCCCGTTTCCGCCGCGAAAACAACGCTCGCCTTCGCCGCGGCAAGGCGTTTCGTCGACAAGCTGATAGCCGATAAAAAGCTTATAATAAAGGAAATAAAAGGAATAGAGAATTTCGCCGCGCTCCGCTCCGGTGCCGTTATAACGTGCAACCACTTCAACGCGTACGACAGCTTTGCGATGCAGATAGCGTACGAGGCGTCAAATCAGAAGAAGCGCAAGTTTTACAGAGTGATACGCGAGGGAAATTACACCTCGTTCCCGGGCTTTTACGGTTTTCTTATGAGAAACTGCAACACCCTGCCGCTTTCCTCAAACCATAAGACGCTCAAAAAATTCATGGAGGCGGTCGACACGCTTCTGAAGCAGGGACATTTCATACTCGTTTATCCCGAGCAGAGTATGTGGTGGAATTACAGAAAGCCGAAGCCTTTGAAAAACGGAGCGTTCATGTTCGCCGCCAAAAACAACGTTCCCGTTCTGCCGTGTTTCATAACGATGAAGGATACGGACATAATCGACGACGACGGATTTTTCGTACAGGAATACACGATACATATAGAAAAGCCGATAAAGCCGGACAAAAATCTGTCTTACTCCAAAAACGTATCGTATATGATGAACGAAAACTACGAGGTATGGAAAAACATATACGAGCGCGAATACAGCATGCCGCTCATATATAAGACGGAGAAAAAGACGGAAGAATAATGCCCGACCGTCATAAGGAAGTTTTTTTACCTCACGTTCGAGTGGTGAGTAAGTGCGCACTTAAGAAAAGCAGACTGAGAACAAAATCAGTCTGCTTTTTCGTATTCAACCGGTATAATGA
>CACZOH010000188.1 GCA_902782785.1 uncultured Ruminococcus sp.
GTTTTCTTTATTCGGCGTATTCCGGGTTTTCCTGTCAGGATACAATGACTTTTTTTGAGAGTCTCGGAGTGCCGCTCAAAACGGAGCGCGGAAACCGCGTGTTCCCGGTATCGGACAAGGCGTCCGATATTGCGGAGGCGCTGATACGCTTCTGTTCGGGCGCGGGTGTAAAAGTAATACACGAAAGAGTAAAGTCCGTTTCGCATATCGGCTCCTTTACTGTAAAAACGGACGTAAAAGAATACGGTTTTGACAGAGTGATAATCGCCACCGGCGGTTTATCGTATCCGCGCACGGGCTCTACCGGGGACGGATACAAATTCGCCCGCTCAACAGGTCACACGGTAACGGAAACGTCGCCTTCGCTCGTTCCGCTCGTCTGCCGGGACGCATTATGCCCGCTATGTCAGGGACTGTCGCTCAAAAACGTGAATTTATCCGTATACGATGCGGAAAAGGACAGGACTGTTTTTTCGGAGCAGGGAGAAATGCTGTTTACGGATAACGGCGTCAGCGGTCCGCTCATTCTCTCTGCGTCCGCGCATATGAAGGATATAACGCCCGGCAAATATAAGCTTTATATAGACCTTAAGCCAGCGCTTGACAGACAGACGCTTGACAAACGTCTGCTCCGCGATTTTGCGGAAAACAGGAACAGGGATTTAATCAATTCTTTCTCCGCGCTCCTTCCGTCAAAACTCATACCCGCATTCGTTGAGCTTACGGGGATCCCGAAAAACAAAAAGGTCAATTCGGTGACGGCGGCGGAACGCGCCGTGATACTTGAAAATCTGAAAAAACTGACGCTGTCTGTCGTATCGGCGGCTCCCGTCGCGGAGGCTGTCGTAACGCGCGGAGGCGTTGATACAAAAGAAATATGGCCGGGGACCATGCAGTCGAAAATACTGCCGGGGCTTTATTTCGCGGGTGAAATAATAGACTGTGACGCATATACGGGCGGCTTCAATCTGCAGATAGCGTTCTGCACCGGTTACGCCGCGGGGTATCACGCGTCAATAACGTAAAGAGGATAAACAATGAAAACGTTCAGAATTGCAATAGACGGACCGTCGGGCGCGGGTAAAAGCACCGTCGCAAAGGCGGTTGCAAAGCGCCTCGGCTTCATCCAGGTCGACACGGGCGCCATGTACCGTTCGGTAGGACTTTACATTTACCGTATCGGAGCCGATCCCACAGACGCGGACGCGGTCACGCCGCAGTTGAAAAACATAAATATCGACCTCGGATTTACGGACGAGGGGCAGAGGATATATCTGAACGGCGAGGACGTTTCGGAGAAGATCAGACAGAACGAGATATCAGCGTACGCGTCAAAGGTCTCGGCCATTCCCGCCGTGCGCGCGTTTCTGCTTGAAATGCAGAGAAAGGTCGCGCGCGAGCATAACGTGGTAATGGACGGACGCGATATAGGCACCGTCATACTGCCCGACGCCGAGCTTAAGATATTCCAGACCGCCTCCGTGCGCGAGCGCGCTAAACGCCGTTACGACGAGCTGATAGCCAAGGGTCAGAGCGTTGATATGGAGCAGATAAAAAAAGAAATAGAAGAACGCGATTATAACGATTCGCACAGAGCCGCCGCGCCTCTCATACCCGCGGACGACGCTGTGATCATAGATAACTCAAATATTACGATAGAGGAAAACGTCGAAATAATAGCGGCGCTGTATAATATGAGAAAATGACGCTGTATGATAAGCTTGTAAAACGCTTCGGCTGGTTTTTTCGCCGTTTATACAAACTGAATATCGTCGGAGCCGAGAACGTGCCGAAGGACGGCAGCTTTATCCTTTGCAGCAACCACACGGCTAAGTTCGATCCCGTCGTCCTGATTCTCGGAGTGCCGAGACGGGTCCATTTTATGGCGAAAAAGGAGACGTTCAAGGTCCCGCTTTTCGGCAGACTCATTGTGAAGCTCGGTATGTTCCCGGTATCACGCGGACAGGCGGACACAACGGCGCTCAAAACCGCGCTGAATTATCTTAAAAACGGCGAGATCGTCGGAATATTCCCGCAGGGAACGCGCCGCCCCGGTCTCGACCCGAAGACGACGGAGGCGAAGGACGGCGTCGCAATGCTGTCGTACAGGACCAAATGCACCGTTCTTCCGGCGTTTATAAAAACGAAAAAACGCAAGCTCAGACCGTTTTCAAAAACGACCGTCATAATCGGCAAGCCGATATATAACGATGAGCTCGGAATGGTGAACGGCACGCCCTCCGAATACAGGAAGGCGACGGAGCGCATCTTCGGCGATATATGCGCGCTTGAGGACAGCATATGATACGCGTTGCAAAATACAGCGGTTTTTGTCCCGGCGTTTCCGCGGCTGTCTCCGTTGTGAAAAAGCTCATAGAGGATAAAAAGCAGGACAGGATCTGTACGCTCGGCGATATAATCCATAACCCGACCGTGACCGCGGAATTTGCGGCGGCGGGCGTGCGCTCGGTAACGCCGGACGAGCTTCCGGCGCTCTGCGACGGAGCGACGGCGGATAACAGAGTGACGTTCGTGATACGCGCGCACGGCGTGGAGCGCGAATACTCGGAATATCTTTTCAAGCGCTCGGAGGAAAACGAATATATCTCGGTCGTTGACTGCACCTGCGTTTTCGTTGCGAAGATCCACGACATAGTCAAAAACAATTCGTCAAAGGATACCGTGACTCTCATCTTCGGCGACAGCGGACATCCCGAGGTCCGCGGCATAAAAAGCTGCGTAAACGGCTGCGTTTACTGTTTTGACAGCTTTGAACAGCTGAAAAACGATATCCTGCCGCAGATTTCACCCGAAAAAGAGATAATAATGGTCTCACAGACCACTCAAAATTTAACAGAATGGAAAAAATGTCAAAACTTTGTCGCAAATCTATATACAAACACAAAGATATTTGATACAATATGTTCCGTAACCGAAAAGCGTCAGAACGAGACGTATAAGCTCTCGCAGGAAGTAGACGTAATGGTTATCATCGGAGGGAAAAACAGCTCAAACACAAACAAGCTGTATTCTATAGCCGGCGAAGTCTGCCCGAACACTTATCTTATCGAAAACGCGGATGAGTGCAGGGCGATAAAGGTCGGCAAAAACTCAAAAGTGGGAATAACTGCCGGCGCATCGACACCGGACAGTATTATTGAGGAGGTAAAAACCATAATGAGCGAAGAAATCAAAGACACCGTGGAAAACGGACAAAACGAGGCGGAGGAAAGCTTCGAGCAATTGCTTAATGAAACCTTCAAAACTTTAAATACAGGAGACGTCGTAACCGGCACGATTACACAGATCTCGAATACCGAGATCAAAGTTGACCTCGGCACAAAAGTTACCGGCATACTTTCGTATGACGATGTAGCGGATGAGCCCGGCGTCAAACTGGATGAGTTATTCAAGGTCGGCGATCAGGTCACGGCATTTGCGGTAAGAGTATCCGACGTTGACGGCGTTGCAACTCTTTCAAAGAGAAAATACGACGCCAAAAACAACTGGATGCAGATCACGGAAGCGTACGAGAGCGGAGAATACCTTGAGGGTAAATTCGTTGAGGTCGTACGCGGCGGCGCCATCTGCTCCATAAAAGGCATCCGCGCTTTCGTTCCCGCGTCGCATACGACGGTGGAAGAGGGCGGCGATATGAACGCGCTTATCGGACAGAAGATGCTGTTCAAGATAATCGATGTTGATAACGCGAGAAGAAGGATCAAAGCGTCCGCGCGTATACCTGCGAGAGCCGCCGCGAGAGCGGAGCGCAAAGCCGCGGAAGCGAAATTCTGGGACGAGATCGAAGAAGGCAAGGAGTATGAGGGCATCGTACGTTCCATCCAGAACTACGGCGCGTTCGTAGAACTCGGAGCCGGTGTTGACGGTATGGTACATACCACGGAGCTTTCGTGGAAGCATATCGGAAATCCGTCCGAGGTAGTGTCTGTAGGCGACAAGATCAAGGTTTTCGTCAAGTCGTTTGACCGCGAGAAGAAGAGAATATCTCTCGGATACAAGACCGAGGCGACAAATCCCTGGACGCTGTTCACCAACGCTTATCAGGTAGGCGACGTTGTAAACGTCAAGATAGTGAGCATAATGCCTTTCGGCGCGTTTGCGGAGATAATCCCCGGCGCTGACGGACTTATCCATATATCCCAGCTTTCCGACAAGCGCGTCGCAAAGCCGGACGATGTTGTCAAGGTAGGCGATACGGTCGACGTAAAGATAACCGATATCGATTACGATAAGAAGAAGATCAGCCTTTCCATCCGCGCTCTCATCACCGAGGAGGAGACCGCAGAGGAGGA
>CACZOH010000189.1 GCA_902782785.1 uncultured Ruminococcus sp.
CCCGCGTATGAGAGAATGACGGGGAGCGGGTCGACGGTTTTTAGTTTGCGGTAGTGGTGTTCGCCTCATCCACCGACCGTGAACCCCCAACGCTCTCAAGTTCGCGTCGGGGAACCCCGGGCACGGTCCCCCTTCCCCAACAGGGGAAGGTATAGGGCGCGCTCCCTCAAAGAGGGAGCCTTTTTTATTTAAAAGTTAACCGTATATCCATATATCTTTTCATTACTTATGTTATAATAAATCCGTAAAAAATCTATTCCGGAGGACGGGAAAATGGTTCTTAAAACAGTCAGCTTCAACATAAGATTCGGGGACGACGCGGGCGGTCATTCCGTAGCGGAGCGCGCCCCGAGACTCTGCCGCGCGATCTCGGACCGCACGCCCGACCTGATAGGCATCCAGGAATATACGCCCGTATGGGAGGATCATTTCAAGCGTCTGTTCCTTCCCGGATATGAAATGTTCAACAAATACAGAGCGACGAGCGGCTGGATCGAAGGCGGTCCCGTTTTATGGCGGCGCGGCGCGTTTGAGCTTCTTGACAGAGGGTATTTCTGGTATTCCGACACGCCGGATACGGAGTCCGGCGGTTGGGACGTTTACGGTCACAATCGCATCTGCGTTTACGTCAGATTGAAGCATACCGGAAGCGGCGCGGAATTCGTTTTCATGAACACGCATTTCGGCTTCGGCGAGGAAAATCAGATCAAAAGCGCAAAGCTTTTAAAAAGCCGCGTAAAGGCTTTTTCCGACCTTCCCTGTTTCATAACGGGCGATTTCAACGCCGCGCCCGATTCAAAGGCGTACGCCGTTATGACGTCGTTTATGACGGACGCAAACGGATCCGACCTTACAAGCGTCACGTACCACGGCTACGACCCGACCTCGCCCGACTGCTCCCATATAGATTACTGCTTTGTAAACGGTAAAGTCACGCCGCTTAAGGCGCAGATAATAACGGATTCTTACAACGGCAAATTCCCGTCCGACCATTACGGACTTTATACGGAACTTAAAATTTAAGGGGGATCGAGAAATGAACAAGCGCGTATATGAGGCTCTGAACGGACTTGAAGACAATTATATGCTTCCGTTCTACTGGCAGCACGGAGATCACCGTGAAAAAATACCGGAGCAGGTGGAGCGCATTTATCAAAGCGGCTGCCGCTCTTTATGCGTTGAATCGCGTCCGCACAAGGATTTTTGCGGTCCTTCGTGGTGGGCCGATATGGACGTCATAATTTCCGAATGTGAAAAGCGCAATATGACCGTGTGGATCCTCGACGACGACCATTTCCCGACGGGACACGCAAACGGCGCCGTTAAGAAAAACCCGGAAATGCGCAGATGGATGCTTTACGAGCGTCATATCGACGTCGCGGGTCCGCTTGACGACGCGCTGATCATAATGGAGGACACGAACGATGATCATATCCTTCTCGGCTCCTTCGTCTATCAGCGCACGGACACGGGCGAGGGCATAAAACCGGAGCCTGCCGACGTGACCGGCAAAATAAAGGACGGATTTCTTCATCTTACCGTAGGCGACGGCGTTTACCGCGTTTTCTCGCTTTACAAATCGCGCCGCGGCGTATCGAACGGCGAATACGTTGATATGCTCCGTCCCGAGGCGGTGCGTCTTCTGATCGACGCGGTGTACGAGCCGCATTACAGAAGATATAAAGAACATTTCGGCAAGACCGTCGCGGGCTTTTTCTCGGACGAGCCGTTCCTCGGCAATACGTGGTCCGGTCCTCACAGTATCGACCTCGGTATGTACGATCACACCGTAGGTATGCCGGGGCTCGCTTTGCCGTTCAATGAGAAGATCATCTTTATGATGAAAGAAGCGCTCGGCTTCGATCCGCTTCCGTATTTTCCCGCGCTGTGGTTCGATATGGGATGCGTGACGGGCGACGTCCGCCACGCGTATATGGACGCGGTGACAAAGCTTTACCGCGACTGCTTTACAAGACAGCTGGGCGACTGGTGCGAGGCGCACGGCGTGGAATACATAGGTCATATTATCGAGGATATGAACGCGCACGCGCGTCTCGGCTGCAGCGGCGGCCATTATTTCCGCTCGCTTGACGGTCAGCATATGAGCGGCATTGACATAGTTCTGCACCAGATGATCCCCGGATTGTCGGATCATATACATACTGCGAGCACGTTCGGCAACAACGCCGATCCCGAGTTTTTCGACTACGTTTTAGCAAAGTTAGCGTCGTCGTTTGCGCATATAGGCACGCAGACGAAAAACCG
>CACZOH010000190.1 GCA_902782785.1 uncultured Ruminococcus sp.
GGGATTCACCTCCGCCGCGCCCTCATATCTGAAATCGTAGCTTCCCGGCAGCGACGTCACGTGTATTGCTGTCACGCCCTCAAGCTCCTCCGCCGTCATAAACACGCCGTCCCTTGCTTTAATTTCGTCGCCGGTATATTTATATCCGTTATCCTTGATATACGGCGTTGACGCGGCAATCCGATACAGATTATTGCAGTTCAGATTCCTTTCGCCGCCCTCGTTTCCGATGTATGAGTAAAGTATATAATAATTTTCCGTCTCAATTAAAAACTGACATTCGGTATGTCCGTCCGCATTTTCTTCGTAAAAATCTTTGTATAAATATTCTGCCGATAAGGATTTCGTTAAAAGCCACTTTTTCGTGATGTGTTCGATTCCTTCGTATTTTGATTTATTATACAGAGTCAAAGTCAGGGAATTGTATTTATCCTTATTATAAATCACGTTTCCGCTCTCGTCCCTGTGTTCTTCCACGGCGTTATTTACGTTATCTATGAATATAAGAGTCAGGGAGCGGCTGTTTTCAATATGGTCGTTTGCCACGTCCATTCCCGTATGCAAAAGTATATAACCTTCGGGCATAAGAGAGGGAAGATTATACGAAACCACGTCGCTGTTTAAAATTTCGGAAAGCGTCATACCGATAGTCACGCTCTCCCATTCCCGCTCGCCCACGCTTACATAGTGATAATCACCGCTTATTTCTTTTATATCCTTTATGTTTATCAGCTCCACGTTGTCGTCCTTTATACTGTCGATAATACCGTCGTCCGTGACCGTCGTTATACCGTCGCCGGTTACGGCGTCAGTTCCCGCGGAGATGTTCGGCTTTTTCTGCGCAAAATGCGACAGCACCACGGCGAAAACGGCGATAGCCGCGACGGCGGCGACGGCGCCTATGATTTCAAAAACGCCGGAGCGGCTTTTTTTATTATTTTCCTTATTATACGCCGCGTCAACCATACAGTCGTCTATATCGCCGATGGCAAAAAGCAGCTTTTCGTTTTTCTTCATACTTTGTAACCGTTCCTTTCAAGGTGTAAGGATAGCTTGTCGCGCGTCCGTTTAAGCGACATTTTTATACGGCTCTGCGTAAAGCCGTATTTTTTCGCTATTTCGGACACGCTCATAAAACCATAATAACGCAGAACGAAAATATTGCGCTCGTCGCTTTCGCAGTCTGACAAAAAGCTTCTTATAAGCGCGGAAAGCTCCGCCGCCTCTATCCGCTCCGATACGTCTTCTTCGGCGGGCAGCACCTCCGCTAACTCGTCAAGGCAGACCGTCACGCCGGATTTGCGCTTTTTCGTCGTATCGTCGCGCAGACGCGTAAGCGCCTTGTTGCGCACAATCCTTGATACGTAGCCGAAAAGCGATTTCGGTCTTTCGGGCGGAATATTGTTCCAGACTGAAAGATACGCGTCGTTTACACATTCCTCCGCGTCCTGTTTGTTTGAAAGAACTTTGTTCGCGACTTTTAACAGGCGGTAACCGTATTCGTTATCCGTCTGTTTTATCGCGTCCTCGTCCCGCGCAAAAAACAGGTCTATAATTTCTTTATCCTGCATATTGTTCTCCTGTTATAAGGTACCTTCACCCTATAAGTAACGGTTTTTATGCTCCCGGTCACAAAGTTTGAAAAAAAATAGTATTGTTCACAAAATCGTGTAGAATTGAGGCGCGTAATGATATAGAATAAATAAAAAAGTAAAAAAGGAGAATTTTAAAATGACGTTTCCACTTGCATATAAAGGCGTGAAAAAAATATTCATCTCCGAGATACTGACCATAGTCTCTGTCATAATTATGGTCGTCTCCGGAATTCTGGCGCTCGCGCTTATTAAGGCGGCGCAGCAGTCGGACGACGCTGCCGCCGGCGCGGTTGCCGCGGTCGTAACGTTTTTATGCGGCACCTGTCTTTCCATTCCCGCGTTTATCTTATACCTTGTGGGTATACTGCAGGCGAAAAAGGATGAACAGCAGTTTTATTACGCTTTCGTGTTCGTTATAATGCCCATAATCGCGTCTGTATTCGCGGCTTTATTCCGTGAATATCAGCTCGTTCAGAACATAGCCCAGCTTGTCACAAGCCTGTGCGAGGTCATAGCGATGATAATGATCATCACCGGCATAAGAGAGCTTGCGTCAAGGCTCGGGAACGTAAAAATGGTAAACTCCGCAAATCTGGCGTTCCGTATGATCACGGGAGTTTACGCGCTTCTGATAATCGCCCGTGTTGTGGAATTCGTTTTCGATTTTCTGCCCGCCATGGTAGTGCTCGGCGCAGTCTTGTCCGTCGCGGCGGGAATACTTGATATAGTCGCCCATATCTATTATTTCATCTACCTCGGACGCGCGGTAAAGATGCTTAAAGCATAAAAACCGGATAATAAAGTCAATGCGGTGCGCTTTTGAAAGAAGCACACCGCTTTTGTTTTTTATGAATCGTAGAAATCCCGTCCGTCGTCGGTGACGGGGCGCTGTGAGCGCGGATATTCGTAAATACAAGGATCGTCTTTGTGTTCCTCAAGATATTTTACGAAGTTTTTCGCATAGTATTTCGCCATTTCGAGATTGTGCATACGGTAATAACCGCAGTTTACCGCCGTCGCGCCCGGTACCTCGTCCGCGTCAAGCACGGATCTGAAGCCCTTCAATACGATACCGTAAATATCGCGCGGAGAGCGGTCGCCCTTTAAAATGAGATAAAATCCCGTAAGACAGCCCATCGGTCCCCAGTAAACGACCTCGTCCTTCCAGTCCGCGTCGTTTCGCAGCGTCGTTGCGATTATATGTTCAAGCGAATGCATTGCGGCGACGTCTATCACCGGCTCCGTGTTCGGTCTTCTCAACCGTATATCGTACGTTGTGACGAAACCGCCGCCGACGTTGTCCTTCCGGCTGAAAAAGATGCCGGGGATTATAAGCGTATGATCGACGGAAAAGCTCTGTATCAACTCCATCGCTTACTCCAGAGACTTCAGACAGTCAAAACAGATCTGCGCTTCTTCCGCGCCCGAAGGATCGCACGTTTCGCTTTCCACTATCATAGGTACGCCAAGCTCAACGGCTTTAGCGTAAACGGCGGCGACGGGAGCCTCGCCCTTGCCGAGCGGCATTCCGCGTCCGCCCTTGAAGCCGTCCTTTATGTGTATGGACAGAAGTCTGTCCTTGTACTGTTCCATAAGCGCGACGGGATCGCGTCCGGCGTTAAAAGCCCAGAACGTGTCTATCTCAAAACCTATGTTCGTTCTTTCGAGAAGCTCGGGGTGGGATATTATACCGTCGTCGTTCGGAAGCCACTCCATGCTGTGATTGTGATAGCCGAGCTTTATGCCCTCAGCCTCAAGCATGGGCTGATATTTGTTTATAAGCTCCACAAATTCGTCTATCTCCGCCTTGTTTCTCATATTGTGGTGGGATATTATGTAGTTTTTGTTGCCGATGGCCTTGTGGAACGCCAGCGTCCCCTCATAGTCGTTTACAAGATCGTACATACCGCAGTGCGTTCCGAACAGCTCTATATTGTTCTTTTCAAGCAGGGAAACGACCTGCTCCGCGGTCCTTCCGAAAAATCCCGCAAACTCAATGGATGAATAGCCTATTTCCGCCGCCTTTGCGACCGCACCTTCAAAATCACGCTCCGCAAGATCGCGCATACTGTAAAGCTGTATTCCGTATTTCATAATATTTCTCCTTTTTTTATATCCTTGTCGGTTTTATTTCGTTATTATCGCCTCAGCCGGGCAGGAATCGGCGCAGGATCCGCACCGGATGCAGATCTCCTGATTTATCACGGCACGGTCGTCTCCGATCTCAATGGCGCCGGTCGGACAGTAGTCGAGACAGTTCTGACAGCAAATGCAGTTTTCTGTCACGTAATACCCTCCGGGAACGGGATCAGCGGGCTTTTCTTCCACGGTCTCTTCCGGCTTTTTCTCTTTATCCGCTTTTTCATCATCCTCTTTGATATATACTTTTTTCATTATCTGCGGATGCTTCGGATCGTCGCGGAAGCCCGTGCGGACGGAGGCTATCTCGTCAAGCACGTCGTAACCTTTGACAAGCTTGCCGAACGCCGCGTACTGACCGTCAAGATGCGGCGCGTCGTCGTGCATTATAAAGAACTGAGAACCCGCGGAATCGGGATTCGACGATCTTGCCATGGATATAACGCCGCGCGTGTGCTTAAGTTCGTTTTTAATGCCGTTTGCCGCAAATTCGCCCTTTATATGCCAGCCGGGACCTCCCGTGCCGTTGCCGTTGGGGTCGCCGCCCTGAATCATAAAGCCTTCTATGACTCTGTGAAAGCAAAGCCCGTCGTAAAATCCGCTTTTTACAAGCTTTTCAAAGTTTGAAACCGTTATCGGCGCAATATCGGGATAAAGCTCAAGCTCCATAATCCCGCCGTTTTCCATTTCTATTACTACCATAATGCCTCCTTTAATCAACCACTCTTATGTATTTGATGACAATGTCGCTTATCGGTTTGTCGTTTTCGTCGGTCAGAACGTTATTAAGTCTTGCAAGCACGTCGTAGCCGGACGTGAGCTTGCCGAACGCGGCGTACTGTCCGTCAAGGGACGGATATGATTTGGCGGTAACTATGAAGAACTGCGACGTTGCAGTGTCATAATTCATATTTCCCGCGGCGTCCTTTCCGCGTCTCGCCATTGAAAGCACGCCCTTTGTGTGCTTCAGATCGTTTTCAAAACCGTTTGCGGAAAATTCGCCTTTTATTTTCTTGCCGGAGCCGCCCTTACCGTCGCCGTTGGGATCTCCGCCCTGTATCATGAAGTCTCTTATTATGCGATGGAAAATAAGTCCGTCGTAAAATCCGCTTGTGCAGAGGTCTACGAAGTTTTGTACGGTTATCGGCGCCACGTCGGGATATAATTCCGCCGTCATAACGGAGCCGTCGGTAAGCTCTATCTTTATATTTACCTTTTCTTTTTCCGTAACGTCAAACGTCTTCTGCGTCTCGGGGACGTCGTTCTGCTTTTGTGCGCAGGCGGCCGATAAGATGATGAAAAGCAAAACGAGCGCCGCCGCGATTATTTTTTTCATAATATCACTCCTTGTATAAATAGTTGAATCTGCCGAGAGGCGCGGCGCAGCCGTTTTCATAGAAGTCCATTACGTCGGGCGCCTGCATATTGTCGGAGACTTTGAATTCGAATTCGAGCTTTTTGTCGGAGATAAGAGCGCGCGGTACCTTTATCATAATGCGGTTTTTGTCAACCGTCACAGTCGCCTCGCCTATCTTTTCCCATGTGAATGAGCCCGGCTCCGCGGTCTTCACGTATCTTTCAACGCACGTTGTGCCGTTCTCCGGCGCGGTGCGGTTCACAGCTATATCGTAGCCCTCCCAGCCCGTGTTTTTGTCTCTGTCAACGTCTATGTAAAACGTCATCCAGCCCTGTCCGGACGGCTCGGTTATATCGTCCGAGCATTCCGCGTAAAGCCATATGAAATCCTTGTCGCGCGCTATCTTCGCGCCCGTGATGTCGTTTCTGCCGCTGTCGTTTTTGTAGTGGCATCCGGCAAAGCCCGGCCAGTCGCGGTGTATCGTCAGACCCTTGTCGGCGCGGTAGTAAGGAGTTACGTCCTTAAAGCAGTTGAAGCAGCCTATAGTTTTTTCGGGCGAGGTCTTCTGTCTCTGCTTCGCGCCCTTGAAACGGCGCACGTTCGATGCGAGCTGTAAATAGTACGTATCAAGATATCCGTCCTTGTCAAGCTCTATATCGCGGCTGTATTCGCGGTTGTACTGGTCCACCATTGCAAGCTGAGTTGAATTCGGATCCTTTATCCACGGCTCATGCCACAGTCCCATCATCCACTCGTTCCAGCTCGTTACGAATACGTTGTCGGGGCTTATATCGAGCGCACGCTCCCACTGTTCCTGAACGTTGTAGCCGTATTTGTATGATTCGCTGTCGAGAAGAGCGTGACCGAATTCTTTGGTGTACGATCTTCCGTACGTGTCCTTGTCGTTGAAGCAGGTGCATATGCGCTCGTCGTTTGCGTTCTGCCCGACGCCGACCGTCATCATCTCGCAGGAGCCGTCCTCGCGCACGCCGTATTTGTTCTGCGGGAAAACCTCAAGCCAGCCCCAGTGATCGGGACGCTTCGGACCGCCCGCCTTCGTGCCGTATAACGGCTGACCGGCGCGGAACGTGAAGAAATCGCGTATTTCGTCAAGCTGTTTCGTCTCAAAATCCGTTTTGCCTTTTTCGGGCAGAGCGTCTTTGTAGCCCATTATCATAGGCTTGCCGTCGAGCATGAACCAGAGATCGGAGTACCTGCCGGGCTTGTATATATCCTGATACAGCGCGCGTATCATGAATTCCGACGTTTCAAACGGTCCGAAGTTCAGCATGAAGCCGAATTTTGGCACGTTGATGCCGTCCTCTCTCGCCTCGCGCAGGCCCTTGAAAAGCGGCTCGTACGCGTCGCGCCAGAGAAGAGCGCCGTTCGTGCAGTCAAACAGGATAAAGTCTATGCCCGCGTCCGCCAGAAGAGCAGCGTGATGGCGTATCACGTACGGGTCGGAGTTTCTGTAAAATCCGTAGCGCGGCTCGCCCCAGTGCGGCTGTATGTTTTTTCCGCACCAGCCCGGATGGTCGCGGTTGTATTCCGCGGCGGGATATTCGTCAAGCAGCTTTGACACGTTCACGGGCGTCAGTCCCACGGCGTGTTCACGCCAGGTCCAGTAGAAAATGCCCACCTTTTTGTCGGGCTTGAACGCTCCGACGTCCTCTACGGATACGACCTTTCTGCCGAGCATATCCGTCGCCTCCCAGGCGTCGTGACCGTTGTCTATTATCTTTTCCTCGGGTACGGGTTCATAAGCAGTCCCGTCGTAAGGGGACTTGTCCGTCAGTTCTATGTCGGATATGACCGCGGAGCCCTTGATCCTGATATAAACGTCGTGTACTCCCGTCCTTGCGTCTATATCGCACCACGCCGTATCCTCTCCTTTTCCGTTCGAGAGCATAACGGTGCCGACGTAATCGCCGCCGTCCGCGTATATATCGCCCTTGGACGTGTTTGCGGATCCCGTAAACGTCGCCTTCAGACCGCGCTTGCCGTTAAAATCCGCGCCTCTTATAACGTAGCTTTTTTCTTCCTTTAAAAATTCAGCCGCCGCCATAATAATATTTCCTTTCAAAATATATTTTATTATATTTTAGCAGATATAAAGCCGCTTGTCAATGATTTCAAAAAAATAATTACTTCAAATCCGATTATATTTGGACCGGCGGGGAAAAATAGCGTAAAAAAGGAAAGGAAACAAAGGTATGAATATCAAAGGCAAAGCAATTCTAACGACCGTTCTTATCTCGGCTTTTTTGACGTCTGCCGTCGCTATGACCGTCACGGCGGCGGACGGGACAGGCGGAAGATCTCCGTCGGACGCATCCGTCGGGGTCCTTCTGCCGGAGGCGGCGGAAAAAGATGAGGCGGAAAAAAGCGCCGTAAAGCATACGGACGCGTTATCTCACGGTTTATTGATCCTGAAAAAACAGCACAAGCTGAAAAAGACGTGCACGGATGGAGAGGTCGCGTTCGGACGCGGCGATTTTGCCGGATTTGCAAACGGACGCGAGGTCGGCTCCGTCACCGTCTTAAGCCTGCCGGAGCTGTCGGAGGGGACTCTGAAGCTCGGCGCGCTCGACGTTTTCGCGGGGCAGACGATATACGCGCAGTCGCTTGACAGACTTAAATTCGTCCCCTCGCGTAAAGGCGCGGAGGCGTCGTTCACCTTCTCCGTAAACGGACGCGACGACGTGTGCGAATGTATCGTTTACGCAAATACGGGAAAAAACGCGGCGCCCGAGGCTGATCCCAAAACGGTATATACAAAGCAGAACGTTACCCTGTATTCCTCGCTTGACGCGACTGACCCGGACGGCGACGATATCTTTTGCTTTGTGATATCGCAGCCCTCGCACGGACTTCTTAAGGTGGACGGCGCGGATTTCGCATACACTCCCGACAGAAACCATATAGGGAAGGACAGCTTTGTCTGCGGGTTCGAGGATAAATACGGAAACAGAAGCGAGCCCGTGACCGTGGTCGTGAAAACGGAGAGGAACAAATGCGGCTTTGTGTATTCCGATATGAAAAACAGCAAAGCAGAATACGCCGCGTATCTGTTGGCGGAAAACGATATACTCGTCGGGGAAACGGTCGCGGAGACCGTCAGCTTCGGACCGGATAAAAAGGTATCCCGCGCCGATTTTATAGTGATGGCGATGAAAGCCGCGGGATATTCTCCGAACGTTTACAGCCCTCTGCGCGACGGATTTGAGGGCGCGGAGGCTCTGTCCGATATACAGCGCGGCTACGTTGTGACCGCCGTGTCGGCAAACGTGATAGACAAAAACGCCGCCGCGCTGCCCTCCGGCGCCATAACGGAAAAAGAAGCGGCGGAAATAGTGTCCGCACTCGGCGGCAGCGTAAAATCCGCCGTATCGGATAACGGCGACAGACCGCTTTCACGGGAGAACGCCGCCGTCATGCTCGCCCTTCTTATCGACGGGAGAAGATAGCTTTTTAAGCTCGTATTTGAGCTTGGTGGCCGCGCCGCCGCGCAGATGACGCTCCGCCTTGTTCTTCTCAAGCACCGCCGCGACGGACGAGTAAAGCGACGGGGCTTCCTTTGACAGCTTTTCGGTAACGTCCTTGTGTACAGTGGATTTGGAAACGCCGAAAACGGCGGCGGTATCTCTTACCGTCGCGTCGTGCTCCGCTATGTACTGACCGAGAAGCACGCATCTGCTCTTTATTGTAGACAAAAAAATCACCTCCGCATATTTGCCTGACACAATATATGCGGAGGTTGTCCTTTGTATTACGTTTTCGGAGCCGGCTTCATATAAGACAGTTTTACGCAAAGAAGCACGGAAAGAATAAATCCCGCGGCGCAGAGCGGTATGATCAGCGCATAGCCGGAGAGGAGAGCCGCGTAATTCAGCCCGGTTTCGGGAAGTCCGTCCGTGATGAGCTGAAACAGCGTTACGGAGAAGAAGTTTGACAGAATATCGTGCAGCGCCTGTATGCCGGCGGCGTATCCGCACATCTTCAAAAACGGATCGCTTCTTTTAAACGCCGTACGCAAAAGCTGACGGAAGCCGCTTGCTTTTGCCCTTTCATCGGGTATCACGTGATCCGTCATACCCTTTTTTATCTTTTTCGCAAACGCCGCGCATATAACGACGAGGACGATATTCTTGACAAGGTCGAACGTGCCCTGGAAAAAGTAAGTGAAGCCCGTCGTCGCCACGTCCGTCACGTCAAACGATACGAGTCCGTGCTCGTAGCAGAAAACGAACGAGCCGAAACGCCCGAGCATGAACTGCACGAAGCTGCCGAAAAAGAAGAGGACCGACGGCGTTTTGAAATCTCTGTAGCCGTAATGCATTATTCCCGTGAACACGGCTGCAAACGATACGAACGTACAGATATACCGCAAAAAGACTATTATATACCTGAGTATCAGATTGAGCGTCACAAGCGCCGCGTCGTACGACGTGTATTCCACAATAGTGTAAAGCACGCCGTCGTTGAGAAACGGAACGATAACGGCTGAAAAAAGAACGGTCAGCGTGATAACGCGGCGTAAAAGGACGTTCTTTAAAGCGTCCTCCTTGCTCGTTATGACAAACCGTTCCTTAAGCTTCATAATTATCGGATAAAACAAGACAAACGCACGCAGTTTTTACTTACGTGCGGTATGCCGTATGTATGGAATTTCAGATCAAAGCTCCAAAGTATTCAGCAGATCGCGAAGTCTTTTAAGCTCGTCGTCGGATAAGGTTATGCCTTTACCCATTTTTTCATGAGAGTCGTCCCATGAACGTATATCGTACTTAGGCTCGTTGCCGTTCCAGCTTACGATATTGAGCTCTTTTGCCCAGCCGCCCTTTTCATCGGAAATGGAGCCGAGGCTTTTTTTGATCTCATATCTGAGTTCTGCCATATATTCCTCCGTTGGATTTTTTCTTTATTATAACATATATAAAATAATAATAGTTAATAAAATGTAAAATATATATGAATAATAAAGAAATTTATTATCGTCAGACTTATTTATTCGCTTTTTTACCGCGTTTTCTTGACACGCGTATCGGTAAGAAGATCGCAAGGAATATGATCCCGGATATGACCGCGAACGTAAGCAGGGCGGGGAAGCTCCGCACGAAGAACACCGTGAAGTCCTTGAAGCCCTCGGCAAATTTCTCCCAGCTTTCCGTAAACGCTTTTTTCAGCCGCACGTCAAAGCCCTCTTTTTCGGGCTCCGTATATTCCTTCACCTCGTTCAGATTAAGCGTGAGCGTGGAATACGACGCAAGCTCGTCGTAGTTTTTCAGCTGAGCCTTGTACGCGGCTATATCCTGTTCCTTTTCGGATATGGCGTTGTGCAGCTTGTACCAGAATTCGTATTGTTCGGCGCTGTCCACGGAGCTGATCATTTTTAAAAGTCCCTCGCGCTCCGCCTCAAGCGTCTGCAGTCTCGCCTCGATATCTATATACGCGCTCGTGACGTCCTCGGCGGACTTCTCAAACGAGGTGACGTTTGAGATGCCGCGTATATCGTTTAAAAATCCGTCCGCTTTGTCCGCGGGTACCCTCACCGTCGCTGTAAGTCTTCTCGCTCCGTTCGCAGTCGCCTTGATTTCGGAGCGGCGCTCGAAATATCCGCCCGCTTCGTTCACCGCCTGATCGAGCAGGGAAGACGTCTTATCGTATTCCTTCGTTTCCGCGGACACGTTATAGCGCTTTATCAGCTTTTTGGTACTGTTTTCGCCAGCCGGATTTTCCGCGGACTGCTCCGGCACGCCGTATCCGTAGTCGCTGTCACTGCGGGCGCTGTCCGCGATCGCGCCGCCCTTAGCGGAGCACGACGCAAGCACAGATACGCCTAAAAGAACGCAGATCAGTATCAAAACAGTTTTTTTCATATGTAAAAACCTCCCTTTTTTTCGGCTTTCATATGATAAGTCGTAAAAAAACCGGATACGTTACAGAGATTTATTTATTTTCCCGTTTTTTTATGTATTCGAATATGAATTCCGCGGTTTTCTTTTTGCCGAGCGCCGCGGAGTTTATCGAAAGCTCGTAATTGTTTATGTCGCCCCAGTCTCTGTTCGTATAGAAATTGTAGTAGTTGGCGCGCTTTTTGTCCGTTTTTATGATGCGCGACTCAGCCTGCGCGGCGCTCAGATTTTCTTTTTCCATAATGCGCGCTATCCTGTCCTTCATCGGCGCGTGTATGAAAAAGCTCGCGCAGCGCGGATCGTCCTTCAGAATGTAATCCGCGCATCTGCCCACAATGACGCAGGAGCCGTTCTGCCGGACTATATCCTTTATCAGGTTTGTCTGTATAATATACAGCTTGTCGTTCAGCGGAAGATCGGACACAGTGGTGAAATGGCTTGAAAACGTGTACGCGCCCGTTGACAGAGCGTATAAAAGGCTGTTCGTCGCAGTCTCGTCAATATGAGAATACACGTCCTTTGAAACGCCGCTTTTTTCCGCCGCTATCGCTATCAGCTCGCGGTCAAAAAACGGAACGCCCATCATTTCGGACAACATTTCTCCTATTTCACGTCCGCCGCTTCCGTACTGTCTTCCTATTGCCGCAATCGTATTGAATTCCATTTTTGAAAACCGCCTTTTTTTTAATTTTATCATATTTTATAAAATTTGTCAATATAATTTATATATAAAACACCGGCGACTTTATAAAAAAATCACAAAAAACCTTGACAAATATCGTCGTATTTGCTATAATATGATTACAAACTTATTTGAGGAGGAATCAAATGAAGAACATAATCAAGCTGATAGCCGTTATCGTTGTTTCCGTTATGACGCTGTCTTTGTTCGCAGCATGCAATAATACGCCCGCCGATACAAAGCCCGCCACGACCACCGCTGCGGATACGCAGACAACGACTACCGAAACGGCGAAAGAGACCGAAAAAGAGACAGAAGCGGTCACTACCGAAGAGGTAACCACGGAAGAGGTAACGACCGAACCCGAGACCGAACCCACTCCCGAGGTACGTTACGACGTTCTCCGCTGGGATTTCGACGACGCTTCAAATCTTGGCTGGGTATCGTCCAATATGACTGACGTCATAGCTGAAGAGGACGGCACCATGCACCTTAAAGTAAAAGGCGGCGACCCGAACATCACCACCAAGAGGATCCCCGTACAGGTCATTTGCGACGACGTTGAATACATAGAGATCCGCGTTAAGAACAAGACGGATTCCTATTCCGGACAGCTCTTTATATCCACAACGGACAGCCCCGGTCCCGACGAAAACTATTCATACAAATTTGACTATGAATATGCGGACGAGGACGACGAGTGGGAGATAATCGAGATAGACACGCTCGACATCAACGGCTGGTCCGGTAAGCTCAGATCGCTCCGTCTCGACTACTCCGACGGCGGCGAAGGCGACTGCTACATCGACTACATCACGCTGCAGACTACAGATTCAAGCAAGCAGACCGCAGGTGATACGGAAGAGGTAGTTGACCCGCGCGCGGGCAAGCAGGTGCTTTATAAGTGGGATTTCACGACCCTGACTGCTGAAGACATATATCTGTCATCGCAGGATACGGGCGAGGATGACGGCGAAGAGGGCGAAGAAGACGAAGATGAAGTCGATCCGCGCTGGCACTTCTCCGGCGGCGTTGAGGACGCTTACGTTGAAAACGGACATTTCGTTATCAAGATAGGCGGACAGGACCCGT
This sequence comes from uncultured Ruminococcus sp., assembly GCA_902782785.1. GTDB lineage: Bacteria > Bacillota > Clostridia > Oscillospirales > CAG-272 > UBA1248. The sequence goes on from CACZOH010000190.1 coordinate 12,781, forward strand.
TCATGGCGTCGCCCGAAATGACGGAGGCGTTTGACTGCTCGGCGGTTTCCGCAATAGTCATAAAGGCCTGCAACAAGACGGATATGAGCCTCGGCCAGTTCTTCTTCACGTCCGACGGAAGTTCTTTTTCAGAAGCGGGCTCCGTAAGATTCTCGTTTGAGCATCAGGGCGCCGATAACGACGTATGGGAAGAAATAGTCATCAATCCCGGTGATTCCGTACTTTGGGAAGGTCAGCTTGAAACCATAAGAATAGACCCGTCCGAGGCATGGGAAGGAATCGTTCTTATAGATTACTGCGAGATGTACGGCTGATATACGTATGATGCAAGGGGCTGCTCCGGCAGCCCTTTTTTATTGAAAAAGCGGGGCCTGATCAAAACTCCGCTTACTTTTTAACAATATCGTGTTGACAAAACGCGGAGATACGGTTATAATTATAAAAAACAAAAGCAAAAAGGTCGTTTTATGCGCAAAAGAAATCTTATAGCGGACGCTTTTTTTGAAGGGATCTCGTCCTTTTCCGAGAGGAGCGGGGCGACGGGCTTTGACAGCCGCGCCGAATACTCGGGACTTTTCAAAAAATCCGAGCTTTCAAGAATGATATGTACCGCAAGATACGCGGATTATGATATTGAATACGTTTATACCGCTTCGGGCGGCGTGAGCTTTTGCAGCGTTTTCAATTTCAGAATAATATTCGACCGCAGCCTGCCGTATATCAAATATTCGCCGTACGACCTGATGTATAAGATCGACGAAAACGACTTTTCCTGCTACACATTCGCGTATGTGGAAACGCCCGAGCGTATGAAACGGGTGATAGAAGCGATAGAGCCGAAGCTGTATGATCTTCTCGGAAAGCTTGACAGACTGAGCCGCAGTAAGGCGGATATGTCCGATATTTTCGACAAGTTTTCGGACAGCGTAAACGCCTATTACGGCAAGGATATTTTCCGCGCCTCTGACGCGGACGACGATGATCTTGAGAGCTTTATGGAGACGTATTACGCCGCGGACGACGCGTTTTACGTATCGAAGCCGTACGCTCAGTTCATCCGCGGAGACTATAACGCCGCGTATAACGGTATGCGCAGGGTAAGGAACAAATCGTATTATCAGATACGCCTTGCGTCGTTCATCGCCTCGCTCGAGACAAGATACGAGGCGGCGCCCGCGGACTGCGAAACGACGGCGGACGCGATATACTCGTCCGGTGCGCAGATAGCGAGCCTGTTCATATCCGCGCTTCTGCTTCTTATCCCGTGCGCGGCGGTTCTTGTCGGACTTCATTATCTGAGCGCCGCCATAATATACCGCGGCGCGATATGGTGCAGCGCCTGGAGTTTTTTAAGCGTTATCGGATATTTTTCGTCAGCCGTGTTTCCCGCGTTCGCTTTCGCCTTCGCCGCGAGAAAAGCGTCGTACCTGTTTTTCGGAAAAAGACGGAAATACCTGACTGATCTGCATAATATAACGCAGAGCAGACGCACGACGGGCTGCTCGTTCATACTGACGGGCGCCGTCGTCCTTATGATCTTGTTTTCGCTTCTCACGTATGTTTCGTCGTACGCCGCGTTTTACGGGGACGGAATACGTCTGCCGTCGGAAAAATCGGTTTTCGGAAGCGAGAATTACGCATATTCAGACGTGGAGAAGCTCGTATCCGCCGAGGGATCGTATAATATGTACGGCAAGTTCATAAAAGACGAGCAGTATATAATAGTAATGAAAAACGGCATGAAATACTACCTCTCGTACGAGGCGTCGCCCGATACGATCAGGGAAAAGATAGTGCCGGTATTTGAAGAAAAAGGCATCCCCGTCATCTCCGTTCACGACGCGGACGATTATGATTTTATCCCGTAGGATAAATGAATTTTCTGCGGGAACGGTGATACCGCGCCGGAGCGTCCGGAAATAAAATACAGCAAAAAAGAGCCCGAGGGAGAGGTTACGTAAGGAAGAAACAAACCCACTATGACGTCTTTCGATTATTGAAAGTGTCATAGTGGGTTATTCTCTTTCAGCTCGTCTTAACTGTTCCGACGCAGGAATGATGTATAAATCAGCTGAATTGCCGCTTTGCGGCAGCTAAATTA
>CACZOH010000191.1 GCA_902782785.1 uncultured Ruminococcus sp.
AGAAGATGTTTATATTGTTTTAATAGAGATTTCTGATATGAATAGCGATATAGAAAAACTCCTTAATCATTACTCTGACAGCTGGTTAAGCTTTGGTGATCCCGTCAAAGAATTTCTCGCATCCGATCATAACAAAGAATGCCATTTTATGCGAGAAGATTTCATAATGATTCAGTTGTTCTTGTAAAAATTGCGATCCATTTCGTACAACACTACACTAAAAATGCAGCAAATTTTCGCCCCGCGATCCGATTAGAAGTGATACCACTGAAAAATCCGCTTTGCGGATGAAATCGCTGCGTTGATGAAATCCGAGCTGTTATCTTAATTAAGATGACAGCTTTTTTATTTTTTATAAACCAAAATTTATAACATACAAAATATTAACATCTTATTATTGATTAGACTTTCCGGAATTGGTATAATGAAAAAGTAAAAGAAAAAGAAAGAGTTAAATTATGAAAACGATTACTCAGGGCAGGTTCAAGGGAGAAAGAGCGCTCTTCGGCTCAAATGATCTTATTATTAACGACAGCGTTTTTGAGGACGGAGAATCTCCGCTCAAGGAAAGCGGAAATATAGAGCTCAAAAACTGCCTTTTCAGATGGAAATATCCGCTCTGGTACTGCAAAAACGTATCTGCTGAAAACTGCATATGGTTTGAAATGGCGCGCGCGGGCGTCTGGTATTCGGAAAATCTGAACATCAAAGACACCGAAATAGAAGCGCCGAAGAATTTCAGACGCTGTAATAACGTTACGCTGAAAAACGTGCATTTTTATAACGCCGAGGAAACGCTGTGGCACTGCGACGGCGTGAAACTGTATAACGTTACCGCGGCTAAAGCACCGTATTTCTGCATGAACAGTAAAAATATAAATATTGACGGTCTTTCACTTGACGGCAACTACTCTTTTGACGGAGCTGAAAACGTCGTTATCAAAAACAGCCGTCTCATAACAAAAGACGCGTTCTGGAACAGTAAAAACGTTACGGTGTCCGACAGTTTCATATCGGGCGAATATCTCGGCTGGAATTCAAAAAACCTTACGCTTATCAACTGTACGATCGAGAGCCTGCAGGGAATGTGCTATATCGAAAGCCTGAAAATGATAAACTGTAAGCTTATAAATACAACTTTATCATTTGAATATTCCGACGTTGACGCGGAGCTTACCGGGTGTGCCGACAGCGTTTTCAATCCCAAAAGCGGAAAAATAAAAGCCGAGCATATCGGAAAACTAATAATCGAGCGCGATAAAGTCGATCCGGATAAGACCGTAATAATATGCGATCAAATAGATGAAAAACTGGACAAACCGGAGTGGATTGTATGAAATACGATTTTGATAAAGTCATTGACAGAAGAAATACTGACAGCATTAAATGGAAGGTAGCGGAAAACGAGCTTCCGATGTGGGTAGCGGATATGGACTTTGCGACCGCACCCGAGGTTCGCGACGTACTTGTCGAGCGCGCCAGGCACGGAGTATTCGGATATACGGATATAACGGACGAGTGGAAGGACGCATATAAAGGCTGGTGGGGCAGACGTTACGGCTTTGAGATCAAGCCTGACGGACTCATATTCTGTACGGGTGTCGTCGCGGCTCTTTCAAGCATTGTGAGAAAACTTGCCACACCTAACGAAAACGTACTTGTGCAGACGCCGGTTTATAACTGTTTTTTCTCAAGCATTGTCAACAACGGATGCAGAGTTGCCGAGAATAAACTTATCTATAACGGTGCGGAATATAGTATTGATTTTGAAGACCTTGAACAAAAGCTGTCGGATCCGCAGACGTCCCTGATGATACTCTGCAACCCTCACAACCCCGTAGGCAAAATATGGGACAAAGAAACGCTTTCACGTATCGGAGAGCTTTGTTATAAACATCACGTTACAGTCGTATCCGACGAGATACACTGCGATATAACAGAACCGGGGATAAATTACGTACCGTATCTGTCCGCATCAGAGCTCAACAGAAAAACCGGTGTAATGCTTATGGCGCCTACAAAAACCTTCAATTTAGCCGGTATCAAAACGTCCGCGGTATATACGGAAGATCCCGTTCTGTTCCATAAGATATGGCGCGGAATTAATACGGACGAGGTGGGAGAACCAAACGCTTTTGCGACCGTCGGCGCAATCGCCGCTTACAGTAAAGGCGGAGAATGGGCCGATGAAATGCGCCGTTACGTTTTCGAGAACAGAAAGATCGTCGAGGATTATATAAAAAGTAATATTCCTTGTATCAAAGCGGTTCACGGTCAGGCGACTTATCTTATGTGGCTCGACGTCTCTATGGTCGGCAAAAGCCGCGACGTCGCAGACTTTATCCGAAAAGAAACCGGTTTGTTTCTTACTGCCGGTTCCGTCTACGGCGAAAACGGAGACGGATTTTTGAGACTGAACGTGGCGGCGCCGAAAAAGCTGTTATACGACGGCCTGGAGCGGCTTAAAAACGGTATTGAAAAGTACGTAAACAGATAACAAAAAAGGAACGCGTCTCTTTCGCATTCCTTTTTTTCTTATTCTTCGGCACACGCTTCCTTTATCACCGCCAACGCTTCATACAACAGATCCTTCGGTATGTTCAGGGCGGGGAGGAGACGTACTTTATCGTGCGCGGTAAGGCATAATACGCCTTTTTTGAGGCAATCGTTTACAACGTCGGAAACGCTGCGTACAGTTATTATTCCGACCATCAGACCGAGTCCGACGACCTTTACGATGCCTTTTACGCCCGTAAGTTCTTTTTTTATTATCTCTCCTTTTTCCGTCACTTCGGAAAGAAGCTTATCGTCTATCTGAGATAAAACGTAATTTGCGGCGGCGCAGCATACGGGATTCCCGCCGAACGTTGATCCGTGGTCGCCGTATCCCAACACGTTCTGCACCTTTTCCGACATCATCGTCGCGCCGAGCGGCAGGCCGCCCGCAAGTCCTTTCGCCGTGGATACTATATCAGGCGTAAGTCCGTAATTCATATAAGAATACATTTTTCCCGTGCGTCCGTTTCCGGTCTGCACCTCGTCGACGATAGTCAGTATTTTGTGATACTCAGCAAACGAGAAAAGCTCGTGAACGTAATCGTAATCAAGGGGTACTACGCCGCCTTCGCCCTGTATACATTCGATCATGAACGCGGCTACTTTATATTTCGCGGCTATCGCCTCAAGTTCGTAAATACTTTCCGCGGTCGCGTGGACAAATCCGGGCGTCAGCGGCTGGAAATCTTCATGAAATTTCGGCTGTCCGGTTGCGGCGAGCGTCGTCAACGTTCTGCCGTGAAAGCTGTTGTTGAGCGTTACGACCGTACTGTAATCGCTTCCTTTGACCATAGCGGCGTATTTACGCGCGACTTTTATTGCGCATTCGTTTGCCTCGGCGCCGGAATTCGAAAAAAACACTTTTTTGAATCCGGTACGCTTGCAGAGCTCTTCAGCCAGAAGCGCGCACGGCTCCGTATAATAAAGATTCGACGTGTGCTGAAGCTTCATCACCTGTTCCGTGACTGCTTTTACCCAGCCGTCGTCACATATACCGAGAGACGTGACGCCTATTCCCGCACCCATATCTATATATTTTTTACCGTCCGTTCCGTAAAGTACCGAACCCTTCCCGTGTGTGAATTCCACCGGGAAACGGTTATATGTGTTTGCCACGTATTGTTTATCAAGTTCTGTAATACTCATAATATTTTACCCGTTACCATTGTTCCGGCGCCTTCGTCCGTTAAAAGCTCCATAAGTATGGAGTGGGGAATGCGCCCGTCCATTATTACTACGTTTGATACGCCCATACCGAGCGCGTGCGTACAGCAGTCTACTTTTGGTATCATACCTCCCGAGATAACGCCCGATCTCTTCAATTCATCCGCCTGCTCCGGCGTGATCTTCGGTATGAGCGATCCCGGATCGTCCTTATCCTTCAGGATACCCGCAGTATCCGTCATCATTATAAGTCTTTCTGCTTTCAGGGCTCCCGCGATATATGCCGCAGCCGTGTCTCCGTTTATGTTATACGTGCTCCCGTCGTCTCCGCATCCTATCGTTGAAATAACGGGGATATATCCCGATTCAAGCAGATCTGACACGGGTTTAATGTTTACTTCCGTTATTTTTCCTACGTATCCAAGGTTCGGATCAAGCGTTTCTACTCTGATAAGTCTTCCGTCAACGCCCGATAAACCTACGGCGTTTCCGCCTTTCAATTCAAGGAGCTTGACGAGAGTTTTATTGACCTTTCCCGCAAGCACCATCTGAACGATGTCCGCGGTCTCCGCGTCGGTAATACGCAGACCGTTATAAAACTCGGGTTTTTTATTGAGCTTTACCATAAGCTCACTTATTTCGGGACCGCCGCCGTGGACGAGTACGACTTTTATGCCTATAAGCCATAAAAGAACTATATCCTCCATGACCTGTTCCTTCAATGCGTCGCTTACCATTGCACCGCCGCCGTATTTTATCACAACGGTTTTGCCGTTGTATTTTTTGATATATGGCAGAGCCTCCGTAAGTATCTGCGCGCGCTCTGAATTAGATAAATGTGACATATAACCACCTCTTATGTGCGATAATCGCCGTTGATCTTCACGTAATCGTACGTAAGATCGCAGCCCCACGCCTTTGAAGAAAATCCGCCGTCGTTCAAGCTTACGAGAATATCTATCTCATCCTCAGACAGTATTTTTTTCGCATTCTCTTCGGAGAATATAACGCCGGCTCCGTTTTTGCATACGTCTATGACGCCCGCTGAGCTTTTGAAAGATACGTCTATTTTATCCGTGTCCACGTCTGCTCCCGAATAGCCTATAGCGCAAAGAACGCGTCCCCAGTTTGCGTCCGCGCCGAACATCGCGGCTTTCAGCAGAGAAGAGCATACGACGCTTTTTGCCACGGTCTTTGCGTCGTTAAGAGTTTTCGCTCCTGTCACCGTGCATTCAAGCAGCTTTGTCGCGCCTTCACCGTCGCCCGCTATCATCCTGCAAAGAGTGACGGTAACGGAATTCAGCGCTTTCATGAAAAGAGAAAAATCATCGTCTTCTTTATTTATCTCGTCGTTTCCCGCAAGCCCGTTTGCAAGCACTGCGACCATATCGTTTGTGGAAGTATCGCCGTCGATGCTCAGCATATTGAACGTGCTCTGTATATCGGTAGACAGCGCTTTCTGCAGCATTTCCGGGGAAATATTAACGTCGCTTGTTATGAAAACGAGCATCGTTGCCATATTCGGATGTATCATCCCGCTGCCCTTTGCCATACCTCCTAATCTGCACGTTTTGCCGCCGATCACAAATTCAACCGCGACTTCTTTTTTAACCGTATCCGTCGTCATTATCCCTTCGGCCGCATCATCGCATCCGTTTACTGATAACGCTTTTACAAGCGGACCGATCCCTTTTTCAAATGGTTCTATGCTCATCCTCTGACCTATAACGCCGGTCGATGCGACGATAATATCGTCTTTATCAACTCCGAGCTGTTCTGAAAGAAGAGAACAGGTCTGCTCCGCTATTTCGATACCGTTTGAATTACAGGTGTTGGCGTTGCCGCTGTTGCAGATAACGGCTTGTGCGACGCCGTTTTGCAAATGGTTTTTTGTTACCTTAAGCGGCGCTCCTTTAACGAGATTTGTGGTATAGACCGCCGCGGCGGAAGCTTTGACCGAGCTGTATATCAAAGCGAGATCTTTTTTGTCTTTATTGCGGCGGATCCCGCAGTGCACTCCGCTTGCGGTAAAGCCTTTTGCGGCGCATACGCCGCCTGAAACGAATTTCATATTATCAGTCCCTCTGTTTCGTCTTTATCGAGAATTATGTTCATGTTTTGTATAGCTGCACCGGATGCGCCCTTTCCGAGATTGTCAAACGTTGCGCAAAGTACGGCTCTTTCATTATTTCCGTATATCGAAACGACCATTTTATCCGTATCTGACAGGGCGTTTGCGGATAAAAAGCCTCCGTCCGATACGTCCTTGTATTCTATAACTTTTGTGTTATACGTATGAGAGTATATTTTTTTTACCGTCTCTAAATCTGTATTGAATATCGGTACCGTTACCTGCATACCCGAATAAAACGGTGCGACGACCGGGCAGAAAACGGGAGCGTGATCAAGACCGCAAACCGCTTTCATCTCCGGAAGATGCTTATGCGTCTGAGACAGACCGTACTGTCTCGGCGCTTCATATCCCGCATCTTTTTTTACGTCTTCATACTCCACTATCATTTTCTTTCCGCCGCCGGAATATCCCGTAAGAGAGAAGCACGATAACAAAGAGGATTTATCTATTATCCCGTTTGATACGAGCGGAGCGACAAGCGCCGTAAAACCGCTTGCATGACAGCCCGGATCAGCGATCCTTTTTGATCTTCTGATTTTCTCTCTTTGTCCGTATAATTCGGGAAAACCGTAGACCCAGCCGTCCGCTGTCCTGTGCGCGGTAGACGTATCTATGATGACCGTGTTTTCGTCAGCGAGCTTTACGGCTTCCTTTGCCGCGTCGTCCGGCAGACAGAGAAACACTATGTCAGCTTTTCCCATCGCTTCGGCGCGTGCGTTATCGTCTTTTCTGTACTTCTCGGGAAGCGTTATAAGCTCAATATCTTTTCTTTCTTCAAGTCTTTGTACTATTTTTAACCCCGTAGTTCCCGAGGCGCCGTCCGTGAATACTCTTATCATTTTTGCCCTCTGTGTATAATTATGCACATATTATACACCGTATTGCATAAAAAGTCAATACCTTTTTATAAAAAAATAAAATTCTGCATATTTTATTCAAAACGCAAAGAAGCTTGTTTGTTTTTGTGCATTTTATACAAGCAAAAGAAAAAGCGGAAGCTGATATCGGCTTCCGCATACTTTTCCGTGATTATTTAACTTTAATTTTTATACACTTGTTTTTGCATAAACTTTCGCTCAATTCATCCGGTTGATGACCGCCGGCGTAAAGATAGATCTCGCCGTCCGGATATACGCGCTCACCGTCTTCAAGTACGGCGCGGATATTTTTCTTATTTACAGCGACGAGTATGTTTTTATCCTCTTTCGCCATTATGTCAAACGGTGATAGACCGCAGAGTCTGAATTTCGGCGTTTTTGTTCTGCTGTCGGTAAAATGCGCGTATATCTGGAGTTTTTCCCTTACGTCATGATCTCCCGTGTTTTTTACGTTGATCTGCAGTATGAAGCTGTCGCCGTTTTCTTCCGTTATAACGGCGTTTGAATATTCGATATCTGAATAAGACAGACCGTATCCGAACGGATAAAGCGGTTTAATATCGGAATAAGCGTACGTTCTGTTATTCATAGAATAATCCGTTATATCGGGAAGCTTTTCGTCGCCTTTATAAAACGTTACGGGCAGGCGTCCTGACGGAGAAACGTCGCCGTGAAGTATTTCGGCTATTGCAAGGCCGCCGAGAGCGCCCGGATACCAGCAATGAAGAATCGCTTTCGCTTTAGCGTTTACTTCTTCACCGAGATCCGCGGGACTTCCGCACATTACAAGAATTATAACGTTGTCGCATACTCCGCACACAGCTTGTGCAAGTGCGGCTTGAGGCGACGGAAGATAAGACGACGTTCTGTCGCCTTTGTAAAAGCTTTCCGACCGATAATTCATCTCCTCGCCCTCGACGGATCTGTCCATTCCGAGGCAGAGAACGGTCACGTCGGCTTCCGACGCGGCTGACAATGCGCCGGATAAAAGCTCCTCGCCCTCGTCTCCGCGCGTTGAGATAAGCGTTGAGCCTGTTGCCACGGATGCTTCCGCATCCTTGAAAACGCGCCGGATGCCTTCCGCGACGGTGATATATTCCGGTGATATCCCGTTATAGTTTCCCTCGAGCGCTCTTAAAGAATTTGCGTTGGGTCCAATCACGGCGATCTTTTTGTATTTGTCTTTCAGGGGTAAAAATCCGTTTTCATTCTTCAGTAAAACCACGCTTTCACGCGCCGTTTCAAGATTCAGACAGCGGTGCTTATCACAGTTTACAATAGAATAAGGAATATCCGAAAAAGGTCTGTTATCTTCAAATTCGCCGAGCAGGGCGCGGACTGTATAAACTCTTACCGCAGCTTTCGTTATATCCTCTTCGTCAATTAAATCCGCTTCATACGCGTCTATAAGCTTTTCGTACGTAACGCCGCAATTAAGATTACAGCCTTTTTTTAACGCCAGCGCCGCGGCTTCCTCCGGTGTGTCCGTAAAGTGATGACCTTTATAAATATCGGCTATCGCCCAGCAGTCAGAGACAAAATAGCCCTGAAAACCCCATTTTTTAAATAAGACTTCTTCCATTAAATACGTATTGGCGCAGCAGGGCTCGCCGTTCGTGCGGTTATAAGCTCCCATAACGCCCATAACTCCCGCTTCAACGCAGGCTTCAAACGCGGGGAGATACGTTTCCCACAGATCCTTTTTACTGACCTCGGCGTTGAATTCGTGGCGGCTGTATTCAGGACCGGAATGTACAGCAAAATGCTTAGCGCAAGCCGCGGCTTTAAGATACTCGCCGTCGCCCTGAATGCCTTTTACGTACGACACGCCCATAACGGAAGTCAGATACGGATCCTCTCCGAACGTCTCCTGCCCGCGTCCCCAGCGTCCGTCTCTGAAAATGTTTATGTTCGGCGCCCAGAACGTAAGTCCTTTATATTGTCCGCGGTCGTTGAACTGTACGTTTTTGTTGTATTTTGCTCGTGCCTCGTCGGATACGGCTTCGCCCACTTTGTTTATAAGTCCGGGATCAAAGGTAGCCGCCATGCCTATAGCTTGCGGGAATACCGTCGCGGTGTCGGCGCGTGCAACGCCGTGCGCCGCCTCGTTCCACCAGTTGTATTCATTGATGCCGAGACGCTCTATCGCGGGAGAGGTATATAATAACTGAGAGATTTTTTCCGAAACAGTCATTTTTGATACAAGCTCTTCCGCTTTCTTTCTTGCTTTCTGTATATTCATCTTATTATTTTCTCCCCGTCAAATGCAAACAAACCCATTCCGACACCCGATTTATTGCCCGCAGACAGCCATTTTGCATACGCGTCGCGCAGCTTCGTATCGCGCGGAAGCTGATCGTACGGCAGATCTGCATATCTGCCGAAAACTCTCCATATATCACCGAATTCTTCAGTTTCGACGCTGTAAACAAGCTCAAAATCCGATAGGAATTTTCTTATATTCATACACTCCGGCAGAAATTCGTTGTGTTTGTCATATAATAACCAGGAGTGACAGCCGAATATTACTATACCGTCGTCAAACAAAGGCGCAAAATATTCATACGCTTTGCGGTATGAAGCAAAACGTATCCCGTCCGTCAAAGGTATGCCTCTGCTCGGGATATGCATATTTATATATCTGTCGCCGGTCTTTACCGTTTTCCCGCATGAAAGCGTGAAATCGGGATCGGAAAACTGAGCGGTCTCATACTGAAATCTTCCGAAACCGAAGCAGGTGCCTTTAAAAAATCTGTCGTACCACTCCGCCACAAAAGTGCCTATAACGCCCTTGCATTCAATGCATTCGCGCGTTTTGCACCTTATGTCGTCCATTGTTTCATAGAACACATCGTCCGAAAGACCTTTATCTTTAAATTTCTTATGTATATAAGGCAAACCGTTTATCACCAGCAGAAGATCGAGAGAATACTCGTTTACGTTATATTTTTTGCTTATAACGGATATCTTTTTAAGCATATCCGAAATCGGCTTTTCGGGGTGATTTGCATAATCGTCGGCTATGGGGTCAAACTCAAGGGCAAGCTCCCTGTTTTCATCAAGCATACCGACAAGCTCTCTTATTCCGTTTGCGGCAAAGCTTTCATATCCTTTTTCAAGCAGCGCGTCAAGCTCTTTGTTACCGTGCATTTTTTACGTCTCCTTAAATATATCCGCATTCTTTTTTGATTATATCATCGTTTTTTTACAATGTCAACTGAAAACAATATTTTTAGCTATTATTTTTGTAGAAAAAATGCAAAAAAAGTGCAAAAGCGTCAGCTTTTTTATTGATTTTTATTTGACAAATCTGATTTTATATGTTATAATTGAAAAGACAGGGAAAGTGCCGGTATTCATTTTACCGCTTGAGACGCGGCAGCTGTTATATACGGCAGAAAAATAACGAAAATCAACCGCAGCGGTTGTTTTCCGGCTGCGGAAATAATAATAAAGGAGATTTTTCATGAAAAAAATCATCTTATCCGTTCTTCTTTTTTCACTTCTGATCGGATGCGTTGCGGCGTTTCCCGCAAACGCTGAAGATGCAAAGGTAGTCGCACACTGGAAATTTCAGAACGTAAACGGCTACTTTTCCGGTGATATAGACAAGGATGAATTACAGTTTGTCGACTTATCAGGCAACGGAAACGACCTTGTCACAAAAGTAGTCGGCAACGGTGCTCAGCTTGATATTTTCACCTGGGATACCGGCTCCGATAAAGGCGCCTCGACTACCGAGTCTGCGTTGAAGATCAACAACACCAAGGTCCTCGCCGCGGCGGTCGACCCTTATGAATCCGGTGAAACAAGTTATTCCGGCGGTTATACCTCCGGTAAATATCTTGAGACGATCAAGGGCGCTCCGATGAATATCAATGAATTTGAAGACGGTATTTCCGTTGACATTATATTCAAGCTTTCACCTGAGCTCGATAACGAATACAACCGTTACACCGGCATATTCTCGCGTCAGGGCGTTATCGAAGATCAGAACGAACCGCCTTTCTCCATTGCGTTATGCGAATGGGACAACGACCCTCAGACCGGTACGCTGAACGAAAATAAAACGTGGTTCCAGTTCGTACACTGCGACGATGCGCAGAAGGTCAACAACGAATTGGACGAGGTCAAGATCGGCGCCGACGGCTGGCATCATCTTCTTGTCACGACCGACGGATTCTCGATAACTTATTACATAGACGGCGAGCCGCTCCGTACGTTCGGCGATATTCCTTTTATCGACGTAAGAGATCCGAACTACTCCTGGGAAGTCGGCGTCGGACGTAAATTCGGCGGCGGTCACGAAAATGACTGCAAAAACGAAAACGCCGAAGAGGGTATGATAAGAAGACTTTTCGCGGGTTCCATCGCCGAGATCAGAGTTATGGACGGTCCGATAGAGAACGAGGATTCTCTCTATTACAAAACAGTTAATTATGATACGATACCCGCACCGGCTACGCCTAAAAATCCCGGTGAAATAACGGAAACCGAGACAGAGACAGAGACAGAAACCGAGACGGAAACGGAAGCTCCGACAGAGACCGAAAAGGAGACCGAGCCCGAGACGAACACAGAAGCCGAGACAACGGATAAGCCCGCTGACACGGAAGCCGAGACCAAAAAACCGACTGACACGACAAGCGGAAACGCAAATCAGGGCGGCGGTGCAAACACAGGACTTATCATAGGCATCATAGTCGGCGCGTTAGCCGTTATATGCGTTATAGTTTTCATAATCTTAAAGGTAAAAAAGAAAAAATAATATTATACTGAGAAGGACGGGCGGTTTATCTGCCCGTCCTGCTCGGAATTTAAAGGATTCGGAATGAAAAATATTTCTTTTTTAAGATTAAAGAAAATACTTTGTATGTGTATTTCCGCAGTTTTGATCGGCGGCGCCTCGGGCGGTATCGCCGCCGCAAACGGCACAGGGATAAAAACAAAGGTATTTCAAACGTCATCAGCGTACGATACGGGTATAGCTTATGATAACGTTCGCCTCGGTTGGAGCATAACATCCGACAGGCGCGGAGTTTATCAGACGGCTTACAGATGCGTGATAACCGATGAAAGCAACATGACGGTTTGGGACAGCGGATGGGTACAAAGCAGCGAGCAGACGGGAATAGTCCCCGGAGATCTCAAACCGGAGACGGTTTATACGGCAAAAGTTAATATAAAAGATGAAAACGGAAATGAGTCCGGTTTCGGAGAACCGCTTGTTTTTGAGACGGCTCCGGATCATCTTGAAGGCGTTTGGATAGACACGGAAAGACTTGCAAGGTACGTATTCACTCTGGATCAACCGATAAAAAACATAAAACGCGCACGCTGTTATATTTCAAGCACCGGAGTTATCGAAATAAGGCTGAACGGCGCAAAAGTCGGCGATCTTATATGGGGTCCCCGCAAAGGCGTTTCCGACAAGATAACGTATTATAACACTTTCGATATAACGTCCATGCTCACAGAGGGTGATAACTGTATCGGCGCATACGTCAGCGGAAGCACGTATATGGGACATGATCTGCGCGGTATGCTTCGTATAAAATACAAAGACGGAAGCGTTCAGACGATAACCACGAAAGACGGTTGGAAAACTTCTTCCGTATCCGAGATAGAAACGGAAAATCTTTCAAAGGGTGAAAATATAAACAATACGAAAAAAACGCCGTGGGATAAAGCTGACTTCAAAGTCGACCAAAGCTGGAAGGACGTTTCCGAATCCGGTTTCGGTTCCGTCGGCGGCGAGCTTACGATACCTGATAATTCGGGCTTTTTTACCACGTATCAAAGCTTCAGCGGCAATTACACGATAGATGCCGTCATAACGGTCAGAAAGTCGCTCGGTACTATCGTTTTCGGTGCAAAGGACGGGGTTTCAAGCCCTCTTATGTGGCAGATTACCGCCAACGGACTGAGACTTCATCGCGTAGGCTGGACTGAGATAGACACGCCGTCTGCCAAAGGACTCGGACTGAACAAAAAGGTTACGATGAGGATCGAGATTCTTGACGGTACCGTTACGACTTATATAAACGGAAATAAAGTACACACCGTAAGCTTGCCGCAAAGCCAGACGGACGGAGCGCTCGGTATACGTTCCGCATTGAACGAGGTCGCGTCATACGACAGAATAACCGTCACACAGAACGGAAGCGTCGTATGGGAAGACGATTTTGATTTTGTCGACACTGACAAGTGGAATTTCCCCGGAGAAGCGCCGTCCGTTCCTTCGCCCGCCGGTACAAAAGTCATAAAAGAGATAAAACCCGTATCCTGCAAAGAGATTACGTCCGGCGGAAAAAAAGCATATATACTTGACTTCGGCGTCAATATGCAGGGTTACGTCAAAATGACGGTAAAGGGAAACAAAAACGATAAATATAAGATAGAATACTCCGAGCTTCTCGACGAAAAAGGCGACATATGGGCCAACACCACGGCTCATAAGCCCGTTTCCGTCTATACTTTATCGGGTGAGAACGACGTATTCGAACCGAGATTTTTCTATACCGGTTTCCGTTATCTGCGTGTAACACCCCCGGAAAACACAGAGTTAGATCCCGAGGTTTTCACCGCCTGTTTTACGAGCGACGACGTTTTGCAAAAAGGATTTTTCAAGTCTTCAAACGATCGGCTCGATCAGGTGTTTGAGATGTATAACGTATCTCAGCGATCAAATATGATGGGAAATTACACGGATTGTCCACAGCGTGAAAAGAACGGATGGACGGGCGACGCGGCCGTCACCAAAAAATCCGCCGCGATACTTCTGAACGATTGGACGACCGCGGAAGCGTATCTTGACGCAATGCTTATGGGTGTAAAAGCGGACGGCAGACCTGAAATAGTCGTACCGCGTCCGTCAAATACAGAAAGCGGAGCGCAGTATGACATAACGTGGGCAAGCGCGATATTCATTTTCCCGTATGAGCTTTATATGCAGACGGGTGACAGATACTATATCGAACATAGTATAGATACTCTCATAAAAGTATTCGATTATGCGTCGACCTATGAAAAGGATTATCTCGTCACGCAAAACGTATACGGAGACTGGGTCGGTATTGACAACGCGAACGGACAGGTCGACAGCGGTTATCTTTCAGCCTCATGCTATTACAATTGCGGAATGCTATTATCAAAAATGCTCGATATATCGGGCAGAGATCACGCCGAACACGACGCACATATGAAAAAGGTCTTTGACGCTATTCAGAAAAAGTATTATATAAACGGTTATTACGCCAAAAAAAGTCAGACCTGCTCATCAATTGCGCTTGACTTCGGTCTTATAACGGACGAAAACAAAAAGAAAGTACTTGATAATCTTATTGAAATATGCAATAAAAAAGGCAGAGTATTAGGTACCGGAGTTCTCGGCACTAAATCTCTTTACGAAGCGCTGAGCGCGGAAAACGAGCATAAACTGCTCCTTGATATGACTATATCAAAAGACAAAGGCTCGTTCGGATTCATGATAGACAACGGTGCTACGTCTCTGTGGGAATACTGGGACACGGCGGGGAACAATTTTAATTCAAACGCGGGCGATTTCCTTGCTTATTTCGATTCGCAGAACCACGTTATGCTCGGAGGAGGTCCCGCGTGCTGGATGTTTGAAGGACTCGGCGGAATCAGAAAAACCGGCGCCGGTTACAGTGAAATAACTTACCGACCGGGATTGGAAAGCGGTCTTTCATCCGTCAGCACTACGATTGACGCCGTCGTCGGAAAATGCGTTTCAGACTGGAAATATGAAGGCGGTATTCTTACCTGGAAAGTCGACGTACCGGCAAACACAAAGGCAACCGTAATAATACCGCTTCCCGAAGCAAAAAGCATAAGAGAATCGGACGTAAACATATTTGAAAAAGACGGCAGCGGCATAAAATTCGAGGGCAGAGGCGAAAACAAAGAATTCATTTATACGGTAGGCGGCGGAAGTTACGTATTTACCGCAAGCCCTGCCGCAGATCCCGTTATTGAAACAGATACGGAATCCGATACGAATACCGAAAAAGAGACCGACACTCCCGCTGTTATTACCGAAGCGCTCACAACGAACAACGAAGCCGAACGCGCAGCCAAGGTAAACCCGACAGTCATAGCAGTTATCGCCGCCGGAGCGCTTGCGCTTATTGGCGTCGTTACCGCAATAATCATCAAAATAAGGAAAAAAATAAAATGTCATACAAATATAAACACGTAATACTTATAGGAATAGACGGCTCCGGCAATTTCTATAAAAATACAAGCACACCCGCCATACACAGAATGTTTCTTGAAGGAGCGGGCACGGATAACTGTCTTACAGCCATTCCGACAGATTCATCCGAATGCTGGGGAGCAATGCTTCTGGGCGTAGGTCCGAGAATACACGGAATGACAAACGGTACGATAGATAAAACACCGTATCAGCACAGGGACGAGCATCCGACGATATTCAAAATGATAAGGGATAAATACCCGGACGCAAAGCTTGCCTCTTTCGTCAACTGGTCGCCGATAAACTCAAGTATGGCGGACGACGGTATAGGAATAACAAAAAGAACGGGTCAGGACGATATACTGACCGTCAGGATCTGCGAATATATAAAAGCTGAAAAACCGGATTTTCTGTTTATCCAGTTCGACAGCATAGACGGAGCGGGGCATACGTACGGTTATAATACCGAAAGATATCTTAAAGAGCTTAACGTTGCGGACGGATACGTAGCCAAAATACGCGATGCGGTCAAAGACGCGGGGATCGAAGATGATACGCTCGTTATAGCCACGGCGGATCACGGAGGCTTCGGCTGCGGTCACGGCGGAATAACGGATGAAGAGAAATATGTATTTTTCGTCGCCGTCGGCAAGACGGTAAAGCACGGTATCATACCGAAAATGGAAGTAAAGGATATTCCCGCCGTCGTTGCGCACGCACTTGACGTCGCAGCGGATCCGGGTTGGGAAGCCGTTTTACCGGAAGGAATATTTACTGAATAAGGAGAAGTTATGAAAAAGAAAAAAGGAAAATTCTATATTGTGTCCAACGCCCATCTCGATACTCAATGGAACTGGACGATACAGGACACGATAAGAGACTGCGTAAAAAACACGCTTGAAAACAATTTCAGACTTTTTGAAAAATACCCGAAATACGTTATGAACTTTGAGGGCGCTTTCAGATACAAGTTAGCGCGCGAGTATTATCCCGATCTGTACGAAAAGTTGAAGGAGTACGTTAAAGAGGGACGCTGGAACGTCGCGGGAAGCCAATGGGACGCAAGCGATGCAAACGTTCCGTCCTCCGAGGCTTTTATGCGTCAGATACTTTACGGAAACGGCTTTTTTGAAGCTGAATTCGGCAAAAAGAGCGCCGATATTTTCTTAACGGACTGTTTCGGCTTCCGTTATTCGCTGCCTTCGATCGCCGCTCATATGGGTTTGAAGGGCTTTTCAACTCAGAAGCTCGTCTGGGGCGTCGGTTCGCCGATAATCAACAAAGACGGATCTGTATCACGTCCGATGCCCGATAAGGAAGCGACGCGTATGGACCTCGGCAAATGGATCGGACCGGACGGGAATTACGTAATAGGGTCATTCCTCTGCGAGGATTATACGAGACGTCTTGAAAACAACGACGACAGACCGCTTCACGACAGAAAAGAATATCTTGACAAAATTGAACACAACAGAAAATACGCGGGCGTCGCCTCTAAGATGATGTATTACGGAACGGGCGACTACGGCGGCTCCGCAACGGACGAGTCCGCACGTCTCGTCAACGACGCGGTAAAGGAAAACGGCAAGGACAAGGATTTTGACGTTATAGCCGCATCGTCCGACGCCATATTCAAGGATCTCACGCAGGAGCAGATAGACAATATGCCCGCGTACCGCGGAAATCTCCTGATTCCTCACGGCTACGGCGCGCTGACCTCGCACGCCATAAACAAGCGCTGGAACAGAAAGAGCGAGCAGCTTGCAGACGCCGCGGAACGCGCAGCGTCGGTCGCAAAACAGTTCGGAGTGAAATATCCGAAAGAAAGGATCGATTTTGCGTGGAAGCTGTTCCTATGGCATCAGTTCCACGACGATCTGCCCGGTACCTCTATACTTGACGCATACCGTTTTTCATACAATGATTACGTTATAGCTCAGAACATACTGGCTGAAGAGCTGAAAGCATCTGCAGACGCAGTCATAAGAACGCTTGATACGAACGTTTCCGGCATACCCGTTGTGATTTATAATCCCGTATCGTTCATACGTACGGACACGGCGAGCGTCGATCTTCCCGACGGCGTATCATGTGCAAGAGTTTATACGGCAAACGGAGAAGAGGTACCGTCGCAGGTATCCGATAAAGACGGCAAAAAAACGGTCACGTTTGCCGCGAACGTTAAGCCGGTAAGCTTCACCGTGTTCAATATCGTACCGTCCGACGAACCGTGCAATATCGAAACGGGACTTAAAGTATCGCTTGATTCACTTGAAAACGAACGTTATAC
>CACZOH010000192.1 GCA_902782785.1 uncultured Ruminococcus sp.
CATCATGAATTGACGGCAAGCCGTCATGAATTGAATTGCGCCGCGGCGCAATTCATTAAGGCTGCCGCAAATGCGACAGCCCCTTTTAACGCTGTTATTTTTTAACTCATAAGCTGCTGGCGGCGGTGCTGGAGGGTATAGAGGTTATAATATCTGCCGCGCTTTGAGAGAAGCTCCTCGTGCGTGCCCTGCTCGGCTATCTGACCGCCCGACAATACTATGATATTGTCCGCGTGCTGGATCGTGGAAAGCCTGTGCGCAACGACTATCATCGTGCCTATATTCATAAGCTTCTGCAGCGAATCCTGTATCAGCTGCTCCGTCTCCGTGTCGATGTTGGCGGTAGCCTCGTCGAGTATCATTATTTTCGGATCGTAGAGGACCGTGCGGGCAAACGATATGAGCTGTCTCTGACCCGCGGAGAAGTTGTTTCCGAACTCCCTCACCTCGTGCTCGAGTCCGTCGTCAAACTGAGATATGAATTTGTCGGCGTTGACGTATTTGCACGCTTCCCATATCTGCTCGTCCGTCACGCCCTCCTGCCTCAGCACTATATTTGATTTTATGGTTCCCGAGAACAGGAATACCGTCTGCAGCATCTGCCCGAACTGACGGCGGAGCGACGATATCGTATATTTTCTTATGTCCACGCCGTCTATCAGGATCCTTCCCTTTTGTATGTCGTAGTTGCGGCACAAAAGCGACAGGATCGTGGATTTTCCCGCGCCGGTCGGCCCGACGAGAGCCACGGTCTGTCCCGCGCCTACCTTGAAAGAAAGGTCCTTAAGTATCCAGTTTTCTTCCTTATACGCAAACCATACGTGATCGAACTCTATATCGCCCTTTATCTCGCCTATATCGACGGCTCCGGGATCGTCCTTTATCTCGGGCTCTATGTCGAGTATCGTGAATATCTTTTCAGCCGAGGCGAACGCCGACTGCAGCCAGTTGAACTGCTCCGCAAGCGTCTGTATCGGGTTGAAAAACTTCTGTATATACATATAGAACGATATGAGTATATCCGCGGTTATGACCTGTCCCGCAAACGACAGCCCGTATATGTACCCTCTCGCGGACAGGTACAGAAGCGTCATGACGGACGAGATATAAAGCATATATATTGTCGGTCTGAAAATACCGAACACGAAGATCTGACGGCGTTTGGCTCTTCCGAGCTCGTCGTTCTTTTCGTCAAACTCAGCCATTTTCTGCTTTTTTCTGTCAAACACCCGGATTATCTTCATACCGGAGAGGTTTTCGGACAAGAACGTGTTTATATCGGTCGTCCCGTCCTTTACCTTTCTGTACGCTTTTCTTGAGAATTTGCGGAAGATAAGAGAGAAGATGACGATGAACGGCACAAAGCACAGGACCATAAGCGTCAGCTCAAGGTTCAGTATGAACATCGCTATGAGTATGCCGATTATGACGAGAGAGTTTTTTGCAAGGTTCACGAAAATGTTCGTAAACATCATGGAGACGGCGTTCGTATCGTTTGTGACTCTCGTCACGAGCTTGCCGACCGGGATCTCGGAAAACTGATGATGCGACAGCTTTTCTATATGCTCGAACGTATCGTATCTCAACGTGGAGATTATCCTCTGCCCCGTTTTCTGCAGAATTATCGCCTGGAAATACTGGCAGGTGAGAGATACGAGGAGTATGCTTATGTAAATGCCGAGCCTTATGAACAGATCGCGCATCTCAAACGGCGCTTTTATAAGATCGGCTATACCTCCTATGATCAGCGGCGAAGCTATGTCGTAGGCGATCGACGCGAGCATTATCAGGAATACGACCAGAAACTGCTTGACGTAAGGTCTTGCGTATTTCAAAAGACGCTTTGTTATTTCGCCGTCCTTCATATTCCTGTCAAAGCCTATCGCCTCTTTTTTATCCTTCATAAAGGCGTAGGCGAGAATGAACGCCGCGGCGAACGCGCTTATTACCGCGCCGGCTATAAGAAGCGGATAGAATTCACGCATTTATATCTTCACTCCTCTCTTCCTCAAGCCGCTGAAGCAGAACGGTCTTCCTGTACGCCTCGCACGTCTCGTATAACTGCTCGTGCGTACCGACGGCGGTTACGGTGCCGTTTTCAACGTAAATTATCTTGTCCATATCCTCAACTGTGCTTACGCGGTGCGCTATCATCACCGTCGTCCTGCCCGCTCTCACGGTCTTCAGGGCGTTGAGGATGACGTTTTCCGTTTTTGTATCGACCGCGGAGACCGCGTCGTCCATTATGATTATGGAAGCGTCCTTCATAAGCGCGCGGGCTATGGAAATCCTCTGCTTCTGCCCGCCCGATACGGTAACGCCGCGCTCGCCGAGCACGGTTTTGTATTTTTCGGGGAACTCGTCTATATCCTCGTGTACTCCCGCCAGTTCAGCCGCGTCCTTTACCTCTTCCTCGGTGTAGCCGTCGACGGCAAAGGCTATGTTGCGCTCTATCGTATCGCTGAACAGGAAATTGTCCTGCGGAACGTAAGCGGTGTATCTGCGCAGAGTATCGAGCGGGATCGTATTGACGTCGTGCCCGTCTATGAAAAGCATGCCGTCGTCAACGTTGTACTGCCTCAGTATGAGGTCCGCGACGGTCGTTTTGCCGGAACCCGTCTTTCCTATGACGCCGACGCTCTCGCCCGCGTTTATCCTGAACGACACGTTTGTAAGAGAAGGCTTGGCGGCGCCGGGATACGTGAACGTGAGGTTCCGGAATTCTATATCACCCTTTATTTCCGATATATCCGAGACGCCGTCTCTGTCGCGTACGTCGACCTCGGTATCTATCAGATCCGTAATGCGCTTGAGCGACGCCTTGCCGCGGGAACGCATATCTATAAGCTCCGCTATCGCCATTATGGGCCATATTACGGACGTGAAATAACCGACGAACTCTATCAGAAGTCCCACGTCGAAAACTCCCGTATGTACGAGATAACCGCCGTAACCGAAGATTATGCATATAACGGATTCAACGAACAGGGTCACCAGGATATTGAGCAGAACGGACATTCTCACAAAGCGGACGTTTGCGTTTTCATTCTCGCGGTTCAGCTTTGCAAAAGCCATAAGCTCGCGCGTTTCGCGGACGAAAGCCTTTATGACGGAAATGCCGGAAAAGCTCTCCTGCGAAAAGTCGGACAGGCGCGAGAACGCCTCCTGTCGCTCGTCCCAGCGCTTTGTCATGTTCTTGCCGACTATCGTGCCGACGGAGCCGAGAAGTATCATCGGCACAAGCGCGAAAAGCGTCAGCCAGATATTCATTCTCGCCATTTTGTATATCGACAGCGCGCCGAGAAGCGCCGCGTCCGCGGTCATAAGCACGCCGCCGCCGAAGCAGTCCTGAACGGTCTCCAGATCGTTTGTGAAAAGCGACATAAGACCGCCGACCTTGTTTTCGTTATAAAATTGCTGTGAAAGCTCCTTGCAGCGGTCGAACATCACGGAGCGCAGATTAGTTTCCATTTTGACGGCGGAGCCGAAAAAGCAGATACGCCACGCAAAGCGCCCGACTACGAGCGATAAAATGACGAATAAAAGCGGCCGGCAGATATTGTCGAGCAGCACGTTCATATCGAACTTCGTCATAACGCCGTTTATCTCCGTCTGTCCGTACAAAATCCCGTTGACGGTCATTCTGTACAGCTCCGGGATTATGAGCTGAACTCTGTCAACGACGAACAGCGCGGCTATGCCGAGCAGCAGCATCCAGCCGTAGCGCAGATAATATTTGTTTATGTACTTACCGAAAATCATACCTTGTTATCCTTGTTTGAATACGGATTTATATTTTTGTTCTCCTCCTCCGGCTTGTTGCCCATATACGTGAGCCATCCGATGACGCGGACGAACACTCTGACGCCGACGATCCATAAAAGGAGCGCACCGACAAACCACCAGATCGAAATACCCAAAGTGAAATGGAGTATCAAAAGTACCCACGCGGGTATGCTCCAGTACCAGTGAAAAAGCAGGCTCAGCAGTACGGAGACGACGTAATCAAGAAAACGTTTCATATACTCCTCCGAAAACCGAGGCTAATTATAACAGATTTGATAATAAATGTCAATACGTTTTTTGTGTATAAATCAAAGTCACCCTGCGAAGATGATACACAGGGTGACGTTGATTTTATTCGGAATTATTTCGCTTGTTTCTTCTTATTCATTACAATAAGTATGACCGTTATCGCTATGACCGCGCATAACAGAAGTGCGGCGACGATTATCAGAACGGTTATAAGAGACGATGAGGCGCTGTTTTGCTTATTCGTATCCTCCGTTTCCGCGGCGGTAGTCGTCGGGGCGTTCGTTTCTGTCCCCTCCGCCGTCTGCGCGGAGCTCTCCGTTTGCTCGTTCGCCTCTGTTTCGACCCCTGTCGGAACAAGATCGTCGGTGTTTACGGGCTCCGTTTGCTTTTGCGTATCGGGCGCGGGCTCCGTCTCGGTTTCCGTTTCCGTGACCTTTTCCGTTTCCGTCTCGGTCTCCTGTACCGTCGTTTCTGCCGGTGCGGGCTTTTTGTACGTTATTTTTGCTATATCTGACGGTACGACCGTGCTCATATTGCCGTTTGCATCAACAGACCATACGGTACAGCAGTAATATCTGTCGCCCTCTGTCTGCGGGACCTTGAGAACGTAGGCTTTCTCGCCCTCCATCGGCTCCATTTCGGCGTATCCGTTTTTATCGGACGAATACCACTGATAGCCGACCGTGCAGCCGTCCGGCGCCTTTGCCCCGACTACGAGCGCGACAAGCTCGCTGAACGTCAGCTCGTCGCCCATAGGCTGCTGTGTTATCGTCGGAGGCTCGACCGCGGGCGCCGCGGACTTTTCCAAAACACTTACCATTATAGCGTTGGAATAACTGCGGTTGCACATATTCTGATTGTCCACGCCGTCAAAGACGCCGCAGATGTAATAATAAGTACCGACCTTGCCCGTGTCAATGATCAAAGACCCGTTTTCATATATATCCTTGCCGGTTTCGATGGGAACTATGTCGCTTACTCTGCCGTCCTCCGACGAATACCAGTGATATGAAATGTAATCTCTGAAAAGATCAACGTTTCCCGCCGTCGTCGTTCCCTTGACGTTTAACTCGACCTTGTCGCCCTGCTCGCATTCAACGAAAACCGGAGCCGTTATATCGGGCGGGGTGAATCTGCCCTCGTCGATTATGAAGATAGTTGACGGCGGCGTTGACACGGAAGAATTGCTGCTTATGACGGTGCAGTATATTTCGGCTCCGTTCAGCCCGTGCTTTATGCCGTCTAAATATATCTCATTCCCGGCAAGCTTGGTGTTTGCAGATTTTGTATCGACGTGCGCGCACCACGGGTCGGAAAAACCGGATCCGACCTTATAATCCGCGCCGTCATACACGATATGCCATTCGTACGTGAATTTGTCGTGCTGCGGGTCGTTTTCACAGACGCACTTATATGATGCGAGAGAATCCTCCGGCCACTGCAGATTGCCCGGCGCGGAGGTGATCACGGGAGTTACTACCGGCACGGTCGCCGAAACGGCCGGCGCAAGCGCCGCCGCAGAGACAAGAATTACCGCTATAATAAGGCACAACGTTTTTCTGATCTTCATTACAATATCCCTCTCTTATTCAAAAACTACCGACAAAATCGGATTTTCCGCGGCGGAAACGGATAAAACGAGCGCCAGTCTGTCCGCGTATTCGTCAAGCATACCCGCCGCTTTATCAAAATTGACTATCGTTATCCTTGTTCTTCTGCAGATGCTCGTTAACGCGTCGTGCAGGGCGTCAAGGTTGTTTCCTATGTAATTTTCGCTTTTTATCGCCTTTTTCAGCGTCTCGTGCGTCGTTTGCTTATCGGTGAACAGCGACGCGTCAACAGTTATTTTTTCAACCTTCTGCATATTAACCTCAATATAGCTGCGTAAATGATTCGTAATGGTCGTCCGTATAGTATATCAGCCCGTCGTTTGAGAAAACGATGCGCTTCGCGCCTCTCGATTTCGCACCCTTAGTGTCGATATCGCATTCTTTATACGTTCTGCCCTTCGCTTTCGGCAGAAGTCCCTCGTAGTTGCCGAACGTGTCGCCGCCTATGCTCTTGCCCTTGGCGTACGGCTCAAGACTGCCGCCCTCCCAGCCGAGAGCCTGAGCCGCTTTTTTCGTTATGAAGTTGGACGGGAGCGTGCCGTATGTGTGGATATAAAGCGCCACGTCGTCCTTTGAAGTATACTGCCCGTTTTTGTCTATCGCGGGCTTTACCTCTGTCGTTTCGGCCTTTGTTGTCTCTGCTTTTGTAGTTTCGGCTTTTGTAGTTTCTTCTTTTGCAGTTTCGGCGGCAGTCGTTTCCGCAGACGTCGTTTCCTTTGAGACCGTCTCCGTCCCGGTTTCCGCTCCCGCGGTCACCGCGGGGTCAGTCTCCGCGTCCGTTATGACCGCGACGGTTTCCGCGTCCGTTATTATCGTAAGCGGTTTGTCTGTCTCCGCGGGGGTTTTGCCCTTGCACGCGCCGAGAGTGAACAGCACCGCAAGTATCAGAGACAGCGCCGATATCTTTTTAAAAATTTCCATAATGACCTTTCCTTTTTTTCTTATATAATCAATATATCACTTTTTTATCAAATTGTCAAGAAAAATATTGAAAACGGAAAAAATCACGTACGGACACCCGTAAAAGCGAGAAAAATTACATAAAAAGCCGATATTATTTTATAATTGTGTGCTAAAATAAAGAAAAACGGTACGGAGGGACAAAATGAAGGTCGTTTTTTACGGCGGACCGATGATAAAGCGCGTTTACGGTGCGGAAACGGTCGGAAAGATCGGCAGGCTCGCAGGCGGAGATGCCGTTTTCTGCGACGCGATACCCAATGACGCGGAGGCGGTTTTTACAACCTGGGGGATGAAGCCGTATACGGCGGAGGAAATAGAGCGCGGACTTCCCCGCCTCAAGTACGTGTTTTACGGCGCGGGAACGGTGCAGAGCTTTGCAAGGCCGTTTCTTTTGCGCGGCGTGCGTGTTTTTTCCGCGTGGCAGGCGAACGGCGTGCCCGTCGCGGAATTCACGGTTTCGCAGATACTTCTCTGCGGGAAGCGGTATTTTGACGTTTTTACGGGCGCAAAGGGCGAGGTGCGCGGAAATTACGGTCTGAAGGTCGGGATCATCGGGCTCGGCACGATAGGAAAGCTCGTTTGCAGAATGCTTTCGGAACACAAGCTTGACGTTTACGCCTACGATAAATTCCTGCCGGACGAGGCCTTCGCCGCGCTCGGCGTGAAGCGCGCGGAGCTTGACGAAATATTCAAAAACTGCGATATAATATCAAACCACCTTGCAAACAACGGTGAAACGCGCGGTATGATAAACAGAGAGCTTCTTTTCTCCATGAAGCCGGACGCGTATTTCATAAACACGGGACGCGGAGCGCAGGTCGATCACGCGGCGCTTTACGACGTTATGAAAGAAGAGCCGCGCCGCACGGCTTTGCTTGACGTTACGGACCCGGAGCCGCTTCCGGCGGACCATCCCCTGAGAACGCTCGCAAACGTGATAATATCGCCGCATATAGCGGGAAGTCTGGGAGACGAGGTCGGTAGGATGGGAGAATATATGTGCGCCGAATTTGAAAGAGTCGTAAACGGAAAAACGCCTTTGTTTGAGGTGACCCCTAAGATGCTGGAGACGATGGCATGAAAAAAGGACTTGTGACCGTGACCTTCAGAAAGCTCGATCCGTACGAAATAATAGACGTCTGCAAAAAAGCGGGGCTTGAATATACGGAATGGGGCGGAGATATACACGTTCCGTCGGGTGATACCGCGCGCGCCGCGGAGGTCCGCGCCGCGTGTGCGGACGCGGGGATAATACCTGCGGGCTACGGCAGCTATTACAACGCCGCGGACGGTACGGAAGCGTTTTACCCCGCGCTTGAGACCGCTCACGCGCTCGGCGCGGAATACATAAGGATCTGGGCGGGCAAAAGCAAAGAATACGACAAAAAAGCGGAGGAAAACATAAAAGCCGCCGTAAAAGCGGCTGAACCGTACAATATCGCCGTAACGCTTGAATGCCACAGGAAAACGATGACGGAGGACGCTTCGCTTGCCGTGAAGCTGGCGGAGGAATGCGGCTGCAGACTTCATTTTCAGCCCAACCCCGATATTTCCTTTAACGAAAACCTGGAGGCTCTTACCATGTCCGCGCCTTACTTATGCGCCTGCCACGTTTTTGCGTGGGAAAAGGGAAATCTGCGTCTTCCGCTTTCGGCGCAAAAGGAACAGTGGATAAGGTACGCAAAGGTCTCGCCCGATACTCTGTTCCTGCTTGAATTCGTTGCGGGCGACGAGGTGAAAAACGCGTATGCCGACGCCCTTGAGCTTGACCGGATCCTTCGGAAAGCCGTATTATAAAAGCAGGACGGGAGCAATAACAAACTCCCTCAGCCGCCTTCGTTAAGCCTCCCTGTCGAGCGAGGCGGCTCGCGCACAGCGCGAGACGGAAGGAGTTAAAAAAATAAACGCCTTGTAAGCAAATTGCGGGGGCTGTAAAAAAATAGCCTAATAGAAAACAGAGACAAGGACAAAAGCGTCCGAGTCTCTGTTTTTCGTATAAAAAAGAAAAAATG